>CAXTRW010000016.1:0-26228 GCA_964246765.1 uncultured Acidobacteriaceae bacterium
GGCCGGCACGGTGATGCTTTTGCCTGGATTGGCGGCCACCTGGGACGTGGCCGACGGGGCGGCCGCGCACGCCAAGCAGGCCAATGCCAGCGCGGCGCGGCGCATGGGCTCGTTCAAGGTCCGGTGCATGGGTCGCCTCACCTATGTAGACGCCGGGGCTGCCCACTCCGTCAACCGCGGAGGTGCTTGGGCGCAGCACTATTGTCCCGCGTCATGGGCGCGGCGGCAAGAATTTCCTTTTCCGCTCCGTAGACCCGCCCCGGCGATCTTGCATCCTTACTAAGCCGTGGAACAGGATCGAAGCGGCGGCCAACGATTTGACGACGCAGACGCCGTGTTGCAAGCGGCCTTCGCCGACGGGGCGTTTCCCGGAGCGGCGTTTGGGGTGCTCCATCGCGGAGAAGTCGCGGCATTGCGCGGCCTGGGCCGGTTCACGTATGCCCCCGACAGCCCGCCGGTGGATGTCGCCACAGCGTACGACCTGGCCAGCCTGACCAAGGTGCTCTCGACCACCGCAATCGCCATGCTTCTGTGGCAACGCGGGCGGCTCGACCTCGACGCACTGCTGGCGGACGTGCTGCCCGGCTTCGTGATCGGTCGCCCGGGCGTGGAAGCGCGGCGGCGCGTGACCCTACGCATGCTGTTGGGCCACTCGGGCGGCCTGCCCGCGCATGCCGAGCTCTTCCGGAGCTGCCGCGGCTCGGAGGAACTGTTGCGCGCGACCCTGGCCCTGCCGCTTGCCTACGGGCCCGGCGAGCAGGCCGTGTATTCGGACCTCGGCTTTATGCTGCTGGGCAAAGCGCTGGAGGTCCTCAGCGGGAAGCCGCTCGACCGCTACGCCGCGCGGGAGATTTTCGAGCCGCTCCGGATGGAGCAAACCAGCTTCGGCGTGCCTGCTTCGGAGCGCGAGCAGGTTCCGCCCACCGAAGAGCGCACAGCGCAGGGCGAGGTACACGACGAGAACTGCCGGGCGATGGGGGGCGTGTGCGGGCACGCGGGGCTGTTCGCGCCGGCGGCCGACGTGCTGCGTTTCGCAGAAGCCATGCTCGCCCCCTTGCGCGGCGAGCCGGGATTGTTTCTGCCCGAAACGGTGCGGCTGTTCACGCGCCGGGCGGAGCTGCCGCCGGGCTCCTCGCGCGCGCTGGGTTGGGACACGCCCAGCGGGGCTCCGTCTTCTTCCGGAACGCGCTTCAGCCCGGCCTCTTTCGGCCATCTCGGGTACACCGGCACGTCGCTGTGGATCGATCCGGAGCGGGACGCGGCGGTTGTGTTGTTGACGAACAGGACATTTCCTACACGAGAGAACAAAAAGATTCAAGAGGTTCGTCCGCGTTTTCACGACGGCGTGGTGCAGGTTCTGGAGAACGGGACCGACCCGCGCAAGCGCTGCGGGATTGACGAGCCAATCGTGTGTAGGAAGGCTTACAATCACTGAGCAGGAAGGCGAAGAGAAAACGATGGCTACGACGACTGCACCACCGCTTGAGGCGTACGACGCAAACGAGGAACTTTCTTTCCACGAGCTGACGACGGAAAGCTCCAACGAAGCCTCTCAAGGCTTCGACACGAAGTCCGCGCTGGAGATCGCGCGGATCATCAATCACGAAGATGCCAAGGTAGCCGCGGCGGTAAAAAAAGCGCTGCCGGAGATTGCGCTTGTGATCGACGCGGTTGCGCGCTCGCTGCGCGAGGGCGGACGACTGATCTACGTCGGCGCGGGCTCGAGCGGACGCATCGCGGCGCTGGATTCCTGCGAGTGCCCGCCATACTTTTCCAACGACCCGCACTCGGTGCAGTACATCATGGCCGGCGGCCCTAAGGCGCTGGCCTCGCCGGTCGAAGTCAACGAGGACTCCGAAGAATTGGGGCAGCGCGACATCGCGCGGCGCCGTCCTTCGCGCAAGGATGTGGTCATCGGGTTGTCGGCCAGCGGGCGCACGCCGTACGTGGTCGCGGCTGTGGCGTATGCCCGGACGCAAGGCGCGAAAACCGCCTGCATCACCTGCAACCTGAACACCCCGATCGCGAACGCGGCGGACATCGTCATCGTGGCCGATGTGGGCGCGGAGGTCATCTCCGGCTCGACCCGCATGAAGGCCGCGACCGCGCAGAAGATGATCACCAACATGATCACCACCGGCGCGATGACGCGGCTCGGTTATGTGTACGAAAACCTGATGGTGCATGTACACATGCAGAACTCGAAACTCGTGGAGCGCGGGATTTCCATTTTGAAGCGGGCCTGCGGCGTCTCCCGCGAGGAAGCGGTAAGCTTGATCAAGAGCGCGGGCCGCAGCGTTCCCATCGCGCTGGTGATGCTCAAGGCCGGAGTGGACAAGCAGGAAGCGGTGCGGCGCCTGGCCCGCTCGGATGGGAATGTGCGGCGCGCAATCGAGGATGCAACGCTGGATCTGTAAACGGCGCTGTATTGGACAAGCGCGGGCCTTTTCAGGGCTCGCGCTTTGTTTTGAGTCGATGAGATGAAATGGCCGCTTTCATTGGCGAGCTTGTCAGTTCTTCGCGGGAGCGTTGCCGCCGGAAGGCTCCTCCAGCCGGCGAGTGAGCTCGTGATTGCGGCGTTCCGAATCTGCGTTGCGGCGCTCTGATTCAGCAAGCTGGATCGTCAGAACGATTTCCCGGGTGGCGGCGCGCATTTCATCGCGAAAGAGTTGAAGGCTCACCTGTGCCCGCCCCTCTTGCGCTCTCATCTCTTCCCGAACCAGTTGCATATCCTCGTGGAACCGGCTCTCTTGCGCTTTCGTCTCCTCGCGGGACCGGGTCTCCTGCGCCTTCATCTCCTCGCGAGACCGGCTCTCCTGCGCTTTCATTTCCTCGCGGATGAGTTGCAGTTGTTCGCCGAAACCGGTCAGCGAGGACTTGATGCCCTGTTGTTCGGGGGCAATCACATCCTGCAGGAGCTTGCGAATGCCGCTGAGCGCTTCCGTCGATTTTGTCCAGTCCATCCCTAGCCGCATCAGATTTACTGTAACTTTGCCGTAAAACGACGTCAACGGGCGCGGCCGGGGTCCGGATATGCTGCTCACTATGGGTTTGCTTACGGTGCAGCTGCTGTCGACGCTCGCGATGTTTGGACTGATCTGGTTTGTCCAGATGGTGCACTACCCGCTTTTCCTGCAGGTGGGCCCGCAGCAGTTCCCTGCTTACGAGCAAGCGCATGCGAACCGGACGACTTGGGTAGTCGCGCCGCTTATGCTGGTTGAACTTGGCAGCTCGCTGGCGCTGCTCGTGCCGCGCTGGCGTGCGGTGGGCGTGAGCGCGGCTGCGGCTTGGATGGGGGCCGCGCTGGTCGCGCTGATCTGGCTCTCGACCGCGCTGGTGCAGGTGCCTTTGCATAATCGTCTGCATGCGGGCTATTCGACCACGGCGATCCGGCAACTAGTCGCGACCAACTGGGTGCGCACAGCGGCCTGGACCGCTCGTTCCATTTTGGTACTGAGCTGGATTTTTCGCGCGAAATCCGCTTGATAATGCGGCGGAAGCTGTTAGGCTCGCCTCATCTTTAAAGCAGCAGGAGCAAGGGTGAGGCGAGCGTTTTGGTTGGCGCTATTGCTGGCGGCGTGGACGGGCTTGGCGGCCGCGCAGGGAACCCCCCACGCGCCGGCCCTGTTTCGGATCACGGCCTCGCCCTCTCTGCCCGGCCCGGTCAGCGGGCGGATGCTCATCTTTATGAAGCAAGGCTCGGGCGACAAGAGCGTGGACATGCAGGAGTTCGCGCCGGCCTCGACCTGGATCGCGGCCCAGGAGGTCCACGATCTCGCGCCTGGCGCTTCGGTCGAGGTCGACGCCGACACCCTCGCGTATCCCAAACCTTTTCGCGATGCGCCCGCGGGCAAGTGGGAAGCGCAGGCAGTGCTCAATGTGGATCACTCCTACAACTACGGCGGCCGCGCGCCGGGCGACTGGGAAAGCACGGTAGCTGCGGTTCCGACTTCGGGAGAGCCCGCGCTGACGCTGGACCAGCATCCGGAAGCTTCGCCGCGCCGAGCCGCCGCCGCGGCCATGACCGGTAAACCGGGTGTGGCCGAGCGCTTCGACTTTGAAAGCCCGCTGTTGAGCAAGTTCTGGGGCCGGCCGATTTCGATCCGCTCGTGGATAGTGCCGCCGCCGGGGTACGACGGAAAAACGCCCTATCCGGTGATGTATTGGACCCATGGATTCGGCGGAAATCTACCGTACGCGCTGATGACCGGCCTGGAGCTCAGGTCGCGCATGGATGCGAAGAAAATGCCGCCGATGATCGTGGTCCTTCTCGATGAGTCCTGCCCCGAGGGGACCCACGAGTTTGCCGACTCCGTAAACAATGGGCCTTGGGGGGCGGCGCTGACGACTGAGTTTATCCCCGCGATTGAGCGCAAGTACCGCATGGACGCGCGCCCCAGCGGGCGGCTCTTGAACGGGCACTCGAGCGGCGGCTGGGCGACCCTGCAGCTTGAGGTCAATTACCCGCGGGTCTTCGGCGGCACGTGGTCAACCTCGCCCGACCCGAGCGACTTCCACGACTTTACCGGCGCCGACCTGTATGCGCCGTCCGCGAATGTCTACCGCAAGCCGGATGGCACGCCGACCCCAATCATGCGCGCGAACGGCAAAGTGGTCGCGAGCTTCGAGCAGTTTGCGAAGATCGAGGCCGTTCTGGGACCCTATGGCGGGCAGGTCTCCTCATTCGACTGGGTGTTCTCGCCCAAGGGCCCGAGCGGCGCTCCGGAGCCGATGTTCGATCACGCGACCGGGGCCGTACACCCGGAAGTGGTCCAGTACTGGCATGATCATTACGACCTCGCGCACCTAACCGAAGAGCACTGGGCCGAGAATGGAGCGCTTTTGAAGGGCCGGATTCACCTGTTTGTAGGCACGGCGGATACGTTTTACCTGGACGGCTCGGCGCGGTTGTTCGAAGCGCGGCTCAAGAACCTGGGGGCCGACCCGCACTTCACCTATATCCCCGGGCGGACGCACTTCGATTTGTATACGGTGGGTAACGACCGGGAAGGGTTGTTCGACCAGATCGCGGCGGAAATGTACGCGGTGGCGCGGCCCGGGGTGCGGTGGCAATGATCAGGAGTTACCGATGCCAAGACGCAACATCATCTCATCTGTCGACGCGAAACCGAGTTTTTCGTAAACGGGCCGGCCTTGAGGAGATGCGTGCAGGACGATCGTCGGCACATTGCGTCTCCCGCACTCTTCAATAGCTGCCTCCATGAGTCGCTTGGCATACCCGCGCCCTCTGTCCTGCTCAATTGTATAAACGTTAAGAATATAAGCCCGCAATGGTTGCGGATCCATCCAATGCGGCGGAAAATCGGCAAAGAAGATACCGGTGCCCGCCACCACGCTGCCCTGCTCCTCCAGGAGAAGGCCAAGGTATCGCCCATCCTTCAAACGTTCGCGGACCCACGGCTCGAACTCCGCGTCGGTCGCGGCCAGGGCCTCTTCGGACGCGACCGAGTTGTCGCGGAACATAGCATGGCGGTGTCCGGTGATAAGGGCCGCGTCCCGATGCGTTGCATAGCGCATCGTGAGCACCCCTACTTGCTCCAAGCCGATTGCAGGAACAAGAACTGGTCCCGCAGATCGTCTTTCTCCGCTTTGGACTTAGGCTGATTCAGATACATCACTTTGGACCCCGACGCGGGCGCGTATCCCGGCCACTTTGCCAGGCCCTTGCCATTCGGGTCGCCGGTGCGCGCGAAGTCCGTCCAGGCGTTCATCATCTGCTCGCTCATCGCATAGTCCTCAGGCCGCCACGCGATGCCCTTTCGCGAGTCGAGCGTTCCGAAAACGTACTCGATGTCGTCGGAGTGAAAAACGCCATAGCGGGTGGGCCGCGCCGGGTCGGGCGGCGGAACCAGGTCGAAGCGATAGCGGTAGGCGGGCGCCTTGCCGGTCGCGGTCTGGGCTTCGAGCCAAGCCCAGGTCCCGTAGGCGATAAAGCGATCCGTCGCGTACTGCGCGATGCGAGTCAGGGCTTCCGCATCGGTGGTTGCCGGGAAAGCCTCAAGAAACTGGCTCGCGTGGCCGGGAAAGTCTTTCGCCGCCGTGTCTTTGAGGCGCTGGAGGTCGTCCGGAGTCGGCGTGGCCGGGGCCGCGCTGGTGCTGCCGGTTGGGGTAATCTTGGTCGGTTTCCCGTCGCCGCCTTCGTCGTGGTTCCATCCGGCGAGCAGCGGGACGTCGTTTTGCTTGCCCGCAGCAAAGATGACGGCGGGCGACTGCGGAAGGAAGTAGCCGTCGATGTCGGGCCCGAAACCGTGGCCGAATTTTTCGACCGCCAGCAGTTGGTCGGCCGACAGCGCGCGAAGCTGCGCGAGCGTATCGGCGTGGAGCTCCGTGCGAGCAAAGTCGGCGTCTTTTTCGGCGCGAACCGCCGCAAGTTGATAGCGCAGCGGCCCCGACGCTGCCCCGCCGAACGCGCCGCCGCTTTCACCGATCGCGCGCTCAAACAGCCCCTTAGCCAGCGGCGAGGCCATCAGCGAGGAGACCGCGAAAGAGCCCGCGCTCTCACCGATAATGGTGACGTTGGCCGGGTCGCCCCCGAACGCCGCGATGTTGGCCCGCACCCACTGGAGCGCGGCGACAGCATCCAGCAATCCGTAATTGCCCGCCGCATGCTGCGGGGATTCAGCGATGAGCTCGGGGTGCGTAAAGAATCCGAAAATGTCCTCGCGGTAATTAAAGCTCACCACGATCACGCCCTTTGTGGCGAGATGAGCGCCGTCCTGGCGCGGCTCCGAGGTCGACCCGGTGACGAAACCGCCGCCGTAGATCCAGAACATGACCGGGAGTTTACTCGCGGGCATTGCATTCGCCGGCGTCCACACGTTCAGGGTCAAGCAGTCCTCGCTTAGGCCCGGGTCGCGAAAGACCATGTCGTCGAAAAAGTGGGTCTGCATGCAGCGCGCGCCGAAGGCGGTGGCGTCCCGGACCCCGGTCCATTTGCCGGCCGGGGCGGGCGGCTTCCAGCGCAGGGGCCCGATCGGCGGCGCGGCGTAAGGAATGCCGAGAAACGCGCGAGCCGGGCCGCCCTTTGTGTCCTCGATCTTACCCTGTACCGCGCCCGCTGGGGCTTGTACTTGTGCGGTCGGCGGCGCCGGGTTGGTTTGCGCGAACAGCGCTGTGGCGAATGGGAGAGCAGCTAGGAGGGCAAGGCGCTTCATCGGGGCAAGTGTACTCTTTTTCCGGACGCTGTTGCGCCCGGATTTTCGAGCTTTCGCCCAACAAGACCCGCATCTCAAACTCGAAACGCGGGGCGCCCGTATTGCGCGATGTTCGGGGGTCACGTCGGTACCTACAACGACGTGCGAGCCCCGGTTAGACTTGTGTTCGAGGAGCATCTAGGAGCGCATGGACAAGTTTGTGATTCGCGGCGGAAACCCGCTGCTTGGAACGGTGCGCGTCAGCGGCGCGAAGAACTCGGCGCTGCCGTGCATGGCGGCGGCTATTTTAACCGCGGAAGAAGTCGTGCTCGAAAACATCCCGCAGGTGCAGGACATTGAAACCGAGCGCAAGCTGTTGGTTTCCATGGGCGCGGAGGTCGAACTCGGCTACGGCCGCGCCCAGCACCGCACCACGGTGAGCTGCGCGGTGCTGTCGGACCCGGTGGCGAAGTACGAGATCGTGAAAACGATGCGGGCCTCGTCGCTGGTATTGGGTCCGCTGGTGGCGCGCACCGGCCTGGCACGGGTGGCCATGCCGGGCGGCTGCGCGATCGGCGGCCGGCCCATCGACCTGCACATCAAGGGCCTGGAAAAAATGGGCGCGACGATCTCCTACGAGCACGGCTACATCGAAGCGCGAGCCGAGCGGCTGCGCGGGACCGAAATCCTGTTCGACAAAATCACGGTAACCGGCACGGAAGACCTGCTGATGGCCGCGGTCCTGGCCGAGGGCGAGACCCTGTTTGAGAACTGCGCCTGCGAGCCCGAAGTAGTCGACCTGGCCACGATGCTGACCGGCATGGGCGCGCAGATTGAGGGCGCGGGGACGCCGACCATCCGCGTGAAGGGCGTCGATAAGCTGAACGGGGTGCGCCACCGCATCAACCCGGACCGCATCGAGGCCGGCACGTTCCTGATCGCGGGCGCGATCACGGGCGGCGACCTGCAGCTCTCCAACTGCAACCCGGCGCACCTGGGCGCGGTGATCCGCAAGCTGGAAGACGCGGGCGCGCGAATCGAGATTCTAGGCAGGGATTCGATCCGGGTGCGCAGCGAAGGAAACCTGAAAGCTGTCGACGTTTCGACGCAGGAGTACCCGGGTTTTCCCACCGACATGCAGGCGCAGTACATGGCGCTGGCCACCCAAGCCGAGGGAACCTCGATCGTGACCGAGAACATCTTCGAAAACCGCTTCATGCACATAGGCGAGCTGATGCGCATGGGCGCGAACATCAAGGTGGACGGCCGCACCGCGACCATCACCGGGAAGACGCCCCTGTCCGCCGCCGCGGTGATGTGCTCGGACCTCCGAGCGTCGGCTTCGCTGGTTTTGGCCGCATTGGTCGCCAATGGGGAGTCTATCCTGGACCGTGTGTACCACATGGACCGCGGCTATGAGCACATCGAGGAAAAGCTGCGCGGAGTAGGCGCGCAAATCCGGCGCATGGGCAAAGTCTTCGGCTGAGCGCTGGCCGCAGGGGCAGCGAGGCCCTTCGGCGTAAAAGCAACATCTAAACCGGGCGGAGGTGAACGATGGACGAGCAATTGCGGCTACAGCTGGCGGAAGTGATCCGCGGCAAGGGAGCGCACCTGAACGCTGAGGCGATCTTCAACGGAGTGCGCGACGAGCACTGGGGCGCCCAGCCCGAAGGCGCGCCGCACACCCTTTGGCAGCTGCTGGAGCACACGCGCATTGCTCTGCACGACCTGGTTGTGTTCTCAAACGACCCGAATTACGTCGCGCCCAAATGGCCGGACGAGTACTGGCCCGCATCCCAAGCTCCGGAAAGCCCCGAGCAGGCCCGGCACTCCGTCGCAGCGCTGAAAGACGCGGTCGCGGCCATGGCCGCGCTGGTGGGCAGAGCAGAAACCGACCTGTTTGCCCGGATCCCTTGGGGCGACGGCCAAACCGTCCTTCACGAAGCGCTGTTGGCCATCGACCACACCGGCTATCACCTGGGCCAGGCGATGTTTCTCCGCAAGCAGCTGGAGGCTACTCCCAGCTGACCGCAAGGTGCCATCGCAAACCGCGACTCGCGGTCTTGTTCAGCACCAGTCGGTATTCGCGAAGCTCCCTGGCCAGAGGCGCCGTGCTGACGCCGAAGCGGTCAGGGCGGCTCTCCAGATAATCCAGCAGAGCGTTGACCGTTTCCAGGCCCTCCCTGGGCAAAAACCACTGCGGCGCGGGTAGCGATCGCGTCCAGGAAGGGTCACCCGCGCCCTGCTCCAACAACATAGCCATGGAATTGCGATCGGCGGAAAAGAAGTCGAGCAAGGGCTGCACCCCAAGCGTGGCGGCCAGCTGTTCGAGCTGGGCCTCATGCCGCGCGAGCGCGTGCCCATTGACGAAGATGTCGAATCCAGGGTCTTCACCCTCCACCACGATGTAGAAGCAGGCGCTCATTAAGGTGATTGGACGCAAAAACCGGGCCCCGACGCCGCAATCTTTTTCAAGGCGACTCGAACGGCTTGAACCGTGCGCGCAAAACGGACCAGCAGCAGACCGCGAGCAGCGCCGCGGCCGCGAGCCACGGCCACCCCGGCCGGGCGTGGGCGAAGGCGGCGCTTTCAGCCCCGGCGACGAGCAGCTGCAGCCATTGCGTGACCGCGACTTGCTCCGGCCGCAGCGGGCCGCGTGCGAGCAACCGATACAAACCGGCGTACGGCAGAGCCGTGCCCAGAGCCGCGATCAGCACCAGGGACTCAACCGGAAGCGCGCTCCACGGCGCGAACGGCGAGAGGCGCGGGGCCGGGTCCAGCCAAACACTGCCCAGGTACAGGAGCGCAGCGGCCATCGCAGCCTGCAGGCCCAGAGCGCGCACAATAGGCCGTCCGCGCAGTGCTCGCGCAAGCAACCGCAGCGCCCAGGCCTGCGAAGCCACCGCAGCCAATGCCGCGAGAGCCCATGCGAGGTTTCGTGGGGCGAATGGGACGGTCCCGTTGAGCAGCACCAACGCCGCACCGGGGGCGAGCACCATCGCGGGCATCCAGGCTCCATCGGCAAACGCGACAAACAGCGGCAGCATCGAGTAAAGCAGAGGCGTCCATCCGGCAGCGCCATGCTGCCCGGCTGCAATCAGCAGAGCAAGCGGGGCCGCGAATAGGGCGAAGGCGAGCAGGAGATTGATGCGGAAAGAAACAGCCGGCCCGGGCGACACAAGGAAACACGAAGTGCCCAGCAAAAACAGCGCCGCGCACGTCAGCGTCAACGCGCTCGCGGCAAATGGGGCCGCGACTTGCGCCAGAAGCGGACTCGCGATCCACTCAGAGCCCCAGAGCAGGCTGATGCCACAAAGAACGATGATCTGCAGGCGCATCGGCTTCGATCCCGGATCGGCCTCTCGACCTTTCTGTTGATGTCCGATCGGCGTCGCGAGATCGCTACTCAGGCGACTTTTTCGGCTTCTCTGCCCAAAGAGGCAGCCTGAGCGCTGCTGCCAACAGCAGAATATGAAAAAGGCTGAGCAGCATAAACGTTGCGGTAAAGGCTCCGGAGATGCCGGCCGCCACGTGCGCCGTACCGAGCCTCCAGCCGAGAAAAGTAGCGCACAGCGTCGTCAGGGTAGGCCCTCCAAGACGTTGAACTATGTTCAGTGAGGTCGTCGCCATCGGCAGGTGTCGTTTCTCGACCGAGGAGTACGCCGAAGTGATGGACGGAATGCCCACTCCGCTCAACCCCACTCCGCGGACAAGGAGCGCACCCACAAGCAAGGGGAGCGACATGCCGTAGCGGGCAAGGTACACGAACGGCAACGTTCCGGCTAACGCCAGAAAGGCCCCGCTGCCCGCTACCTTGCGGATGCCGAAGCGCTCCGTCAGCGTGCCCATCTTCGGATACGTGAGGATCATGCCGAGGCCGAGAGGAG
The DNA here is from genome assembly GCA_964246765.1 of uncultured Acidobacteriaceae bacterium. Lineage (GTDB taxonomy): Bacteria > Acidobacteriota > Terriglobia > Terriglobales > Acidobacteriaceae > EB88. Next base: position 11,042 of record CAXTRW010000016.1, read on the forward strand.
CCATCAACCAGCCTGCCGCGCTGGGTGAGTCGCCGCACATACGGATGAGGTAGATCGGGATGAGCATCTGGCCGGCGAACGAGATTCCGTTCATGATGAATTGCGTCAGCACCGCTGTTGAAAAGATCTTGCCCTTGAAGAGCTGAAGATCAATGAGCGCATGATCGCCTTTGGTATTTGCCGTTCGGATGAAGACAGTGAGCAGTACCAAGGCAGCGAACAATGCCCACAAGCCGATCCGGTCGCTTACGTGGTCCACCCCGTAAAGAAAGAGCACGAGACCCGGGGAAAGCAGGCAAAGTCCGGCAAAGTCGAGGCTTCGCGGCCGGGCTTCGGCACGGTCCTCGGGCAGAAAGCGAACTGCGAGAGCGATCGCCAGAAGACCAACCGGAACGTTCACCAGGAACAGCCAGCGCCAGGAGGCATGTTGGAGGATCGCCCCGGCCAGCACCGGGCCGAGCAGCGGCCCCAGCAGAATCGGCATGGCGGCATAGCTGAGCACGCGCGCCATCTGCTTGCCTGCCGCGCGCGCGATGATCATCTGCGCTAAAGGCGCCATCAGGCCTCCGCTCATTCCCTGGAGAATGCGGAAGCCGATCAGAGAGTCTGCGGACCAAGCCAGTCCGCAAAGAGCGGAAGAGAACGTGAAGATGGGAAAACACCAAAGATAGAGCCGCCTTGCTCCGATCTGCCCCACCAGCCAGCCGTTCAACGGGAGCGAGAGAGCCAGTGCCAGAAGGTAGCCGCTCGTGACCCATTGAATCGCCGCGAGGCTGGTGTGCAGATCGACGGCCAGGCTGGAAAGCGAGACGTTGACCACCGTCGCGTCGACCTGGCCCATGAGCGATCCAAGCACGGCGACAGCCGTGACCTTCCAGACCAGAGGATCGAGCCGCTCGAGTTGCTTCTTGGCCCTAGGCAAGCGCGGCGAGCACCTCATCGGTCGAGCGCACGCGGCCGAGTCGAGGGAAACTTTTCTCGAACGGGAAGCGATGCTGTTCCTCATCCTGGGCGGCGCAGGCGTCTTCCACGACCACAAAGCCGAAGCCCAGGCCGGTCCCCTGCCGCGCGGTTGAATCCACCCCCAGGTTGCTCGAAATGCCAGCGAGCACAACCGTGTCCACGCCGCGCAACTTCAGCCGCTGCTCCAGGTCGGTTCCCGCAAAAGCGCCCCAGTGGCGCTTGGTAAGCAGCGTGTCTCCGGGCTGGAAACCTGCGGAAGGAGCGATCTCGGAAAGCATCGCGGGCAGCGGTCCATCCCCCAGGTGCATCGGCTGGTCCACGGGAAGCTGCAGCAGATCGTTGACATCGACCCGAACATACACGACTGGCGCGCCGTGAGCGCGAAACGCTTCGGCCAGCTTCGCCGAATTTTCCACGACCCGGGCGGCTGGGTACGGCGCCGTACTCATGGCGACAATGGCATTCTGAAGGTCGATGAGAACAAGCGCCGTTTTGCGGGGATCGAGCTGAAGATCGGCCATGGAACTCCTTGGAGGCTGTATCGTGAAATCGAGGGCTCCCTCGGTTTCTAAAGATTAGAATATGAGGGTGCCCTCGATTTCGTCAACTTCGGTAAGGGTCGCTCCACAGCAAGAGCGCTCGTCCCGCCGTCTCACCGGCTTCCTCCATGCCGCGGCGCAGCTGTTTGCCGAAGCCGGCTACGAAGCGACGACGATGACCGCGATCGCGGAGCGGAGCGCCTCTTCGATCGGCGCGCTTTACAACTACTTCCCCGACAAACAGGCCATCGCCCTTACACTCCTGGCCCAGTACGCCCAGGAGATGGAACAGCAGTGGAAGCCGCTGATTGAGCAGGCCGAGAGCCTGAACCATCGAGAGTTCGCGAGCCTGTTTGTGGAACGCATCATCGAAATCGTCGAGCTGCGTCCGGCCTATCTGCGGCTGCTCGCAGCGCCCATCCGTTTGCGCCGCGACCCCGCCGCAAGAAAAGCCCTGCGAGCCAACATCGCAAAGGCCTTTCAAGCCAAAAATCCATCCCTGTCGGACGAACAAGCGGTTTTGGCCGCGAACGTGGCTCTCGAGTTAGTCAGAGGCTTGAAGAAACTTTATGCGGAAGCGGGCGAGAAAGGGAAATCCTTGGTCGTGGCAGAGTTCACAAAGGCGCTGACTCTGTATCTTGGAAGCGTCTTGGGCTCATGACCTCCCCCATAACCGGTCATAACGGATGCAACTGCGCCGTCGATGAGTTATAGCAGAATCACGGTAGGTGTACCCGGAGTCACATCCATTCACGGCGCCGTTCTTTAAGGAACGGCATCACCCTGATCAACCACGCTGGGCATAGTAACCGCGCTTCTGATTAGTGCTGCCTCCGAGATGCCGTAAACACGGTGTCTCTCGACATCTCGGAAGACCGTTTGGACTTAAGGCAGTTCTCGTATTGGTTTAGAGGGGGAGTTTTGTGGCAGCCGGGTAACCGCTCGCGCCATGTCGAGTAAAGAAGGTGCGATGTTGTGTTGCTGAAGGGCTGGCCGGCAAACTCAACGACGAAAACAAAGCTTTTCGGAGATAAGTTGGTTGCTTTTGCGGCGAGAACATGACCGAGATGGATAAGCACTGCGAATGGCACGAGAAACTTGATCGACGCTATAAACCACACATTGAAACGGAAACTCGCCGGGTTTCTCCTGAGTAGTAACGTGAGGCAAGCCGCAACAAGAGCGAACACGGTCGACTGCCAGATGTGGTCCGCGACCGGCGCGGCCAGCTGTTGGCAGGAGTGACCTAGGCCGGTCGTTGGTCTTCTCGCGGCTTGAGCTTTTGCAGAAGAGCTTCCGCCCCTCGTATGTCTTCAATCGTCAGCTTTCCTGATTGGATCAGGTGGGCCATTACAGGCTGAGTGCGGCCGCCGAACATCGACAAAAGATCGTCGATCAATCTCGTCTGAGCAGCGGCGCGCGTAACGGCAGCAGCAAAAATATGGAAATTGCCGACCTTTCTAACTCGCCTGACTGTGCCTTTCGCCTCCAGCCTGTACACGGTGGTCTGGACGGTCGTATAAGCGGGGCGTCGCTTCTCGGCAAACGACTCCTGAAGTTCGCGAATCGACGCCTCTCCCCTGTTCCAGAGAGCCTCCATGATGCCGTATTCGAGCTTGGAAAGCTTTTGTTCTGCCACAGTGATCTCCCGCGCGCACCTACTGGTCTACTACACGAGTATTATTCTCTACTACATTTGTCCGAAACGCAAGCAGAAACTGCTGATAATTTCGGAGCAGAGCAATCAGGTCCGTCATTCGACATGCAGCTTGTACATCCATCGCCTCAGATTTAAGCCGATCGGAAGAGCATGTGAGCGGAATGTAAAAGGCCGCCCGGAGGCGGCCTTTGTCTGTGAGCATCCTGCTGAGTTAACGGCTGCCGCCGCCCTGCGAGGGGCCACGTCCACCACCACCCACTCCGGGCCGCCCTCCGCGTCCGCGTGCACGGCGGCGGCGCTGGCCGGCAGCTCCGCCCGGCGCGCGCTCGCCCGGCGCTCCCGCGGTTACAGGCGCGTCTTCGCGGTTGAAGTTGGGCTCGTCGCCCTCTTCGCCCTCATCCGTGCCGTCGAAGTCGTCAAACTCTTCCCCGCCCTCGATCGTAATGGTGGAGCCATTGCTCACCGGCTGCCGCTCAGCACGCGCCGGCGGCATGGGAGCCTGGGCGCGTTCCGAATGCGTTCCTTCCCCGCTTTGCTGCAAGGGCAGGCCGAGCTTTTCGCGCTGTTCCTTGAGCAGGGCCTTGCGCGACAGCTTGATGCGGTTGCCGTCGAGCCCGATGACCTTAACCAGAACCTGGTCGCCTTCCTTGAGCTCGTCCTTGACCTCCTTGACGCGGTGCTCCGCGATCTCGGAAACATGCAGCAGGCCGTCTGTGCCCGGAAACAGCTCCACAAACGCGCCGAACTCCGCCAGCCGAACCACCTTGCCCAGGTAGGTCTTGCCCACCTCAGGCACCGCGGTCAGGTTGTTGATGATTTCGAGCGCCTTGGCCATGCCCTCCGGGTCGGAGGAGGCGACGTTCACGCGCCCCGTGTCCTCCACGTCGATCTTGACGCCGGTCTGCTCGATGATGCCGCGGATGACCTTGCCGCCCGGCCCGATCAGGTCGCGAATCTTGTCGACCGGGATCTGCAAGGTGCGGATCTGCGGCGCGTGCTTGCTCTTGTCCGTGCGCGCGGTGGCCAGGTGCGCGTCCATGGTGTCCAGCAGGAACAAGCGACCGCGGCGAGCCTGCTCCATCGCCTCGCGCATGATGGCCGAAGTGATGCCGCCGATCTTGATGTCCATCTGCAGCGCGGTGATGCCCTCGCGGGTGCCCGCGACCTTGAAGTCCATGTCGCCGTAGTGGTCTTCGGCGCCCGCGATGTCGGTCAGGATGGCATAGTCGTCGCCCTCCTTCACCAGGCCCATCGCGATGCCGGCGACCGAACCCTTGAGCGCGATTCCCGCGTCCATCAGCGCCAGCGACGCGCCGCACACCGAAGCCATCGACGACGACCCGTTCGATTCGAGAATGTCCGAAACGATGCGGTACGCGTACGGAGAGTCGGCTTCCGAAGGCAGCACAGCGGCAATGGCCCGCTCAGCCAGCGCGCCGTGGCCGATCTCGCGGCGGCCCACGCCGGTCATGCGGCCGGTTTCGCCCACCGAGAACGGCGGAAAGTTGTAGTGCAGCATGAAGCGCTTCTTCTGTTCGCCCTCAAAGGTTTCCATGCGCTGCGCGTCGTCGCCGGTGCCGAGCGTGCAGGTGACCAGCGCCTGCGTCTCGCCGCGGGTAAACAGCGCCGACCCGTGGGTACGCGGCAGGACCGAAGTCTCGATCGAAATCGGCCGGATCTGGTCGAACGCGCGGCGATCGGGGCGGATGCGATCCTTGGTGACCTGCTGGCGGAAGATCTGCTCGCGAAGCAGCTCGTAGTAGTGCCCGAGCTTCTTTTTGCCCGCGCCCTGCTCACCCTCGGGCAGCTGCTTGACCTCGGCCTGCAGCTCGTCCTTGATCTGCTTGACCAGCGCGTAGCTCTCGGCCTTGGGGTGCTTGGCGGTGTCGAGCGCGTCGGTCAGGCGCTCGCCCACCTTGCTCTTGAGCTGGCTGAAGTAGGCGTCATCGTGCTCGATCGGTCCGAGCTGGCGCTTCGGCTTGCCGGCCAGAGAAACAAGCTCGTTGATTTTGGCGACGATCTTTTTGATCTCGGTGTGGGCAAAGTCGATCGCGCCCAGCACGATGTCCTCGCTGACCCCAGTCGCGCCGGACTCAATCATCACGATGCCGTCCGCGGTGCCGACCACCGTGATGTTGAGCGAGGACTGCTTGCGCTCGGCATAGGTCGGGTTGATCACGTACTCGCCCTCGACGTGGCCCACGCGCACCGCGCCCACCGGACCGTTGAACGGAATATCCGACAGCGCGAGCGCGGCGGAGGCGGCGTTGATGCCGACGATATCGGGATCGTTCTCCTTGTCGGCCGAGAATACCAGCGCAATCACCTGGGTCTCGTTGCGGAAGTTTTCAGGGAACAGCGGGCGGATCGGCCGGTCGATCTGGCGCGAGGTTAGGACTTCCTTCTCGCTGGGGCGGCCTTCGCGCTTGATAAACCCGCCGGGGATGCGTCCGCCGGCGTAGGCGTACTCACGGTAGTCGACCGTGAGCGGGAAAAAGTCAATGCCCTCTTTGGGGTCGGGGGAGGCGACAGCGGTGGCCAGCACGACGGAGTCGCCCTGCGAGACGAGTGCGGCGCCGGGCGCCTGCTTGGCCATGCGACCGGTTTCAAAAGTAAGCCGCTTGCCGCCGGCAAGTTCGACTGTGACGTCTTGTTTCATGGATTCCTCAATTCAAAAGGTGGGTGCGGGCGGGAGCAGCACACAGGCAGCGCCCGATCGCGGACGCAGGCTCGAACCGCAGCGTGGGGAGGGTGCGGGAGCGTGGCGACTGAAAAGCTCAATGCGTCGCGTTCTCGATGGAGCTACAGCGCTTACTTGCGGATTCCCAGCTTGCCGATGACTTCGCGGTAGCGGTCCGTGTCGTTCAGCTTCAGATAGTCCAGCAGGCGGCGGCGCTTGCTCACAAGCATCAGCAGGCCGCGGCGCGAGCTGTGGTCCTTGGCGTGGGTGTTGAAGTGCGAGGTCAGCTCGCCGATGCGCTCGCTCAAAATCGCGATCTGCACTTCGGGGCTGCCGGTGTCGCTCTCGTGGGTGCGATAGCGGGAGATGATGTCGGTTTTCTTTGCGGGGGCCAGCACGGCGGTCCGTTGCTCCTTGAGCGTGTTTTTGGTTGCGTCCACTTCCTAAGTGTATGCAACGAGAATAGCATGCTGCGGGATGGGGTGGCCCGCGGTGCCGGGAACTCATCGAGCCGGCCAAGAGACAGTGCCGCGCCTAAAGCTCAAACACAAGCCGCTCGGCCGCGGCCTTTACGACTGTCACCTGCCCGTGTCCGGGGTTGCAGCGCTTCCACGCGCGAACCAACCCCAGTTCGCGAAGCCGCTTCACATCGCGCACAACCGAACGCTTGCTGCGCGCCAGTTTTTGGGCCAGCTCGTCAAGCGTGCACGGTTCCTTCCGCACGGCCATGCAAAGCTCAATCCGTTCTGCGGTAATGTTCTCGAACAGATCGGCAGCCGTCTCGAAGTTGATGCCGCGTTCCGGCTCCACTGGTTCGCCCGCGTCCATGGCCTTGGCCCGCTTCCGACTATGCGCCGCGTATTCCTCAAAGCTTCGCACCCGAATCGCGACTGTCTTGATCGGACCCGGCCAGATTTGCGCGCTCATAATTCCTCCCTGAGTCTTGCTGTCTCCTGAATGAAGCGGCTCAGAAGATCGTCATAGGTGGTGTAGGGAACCCTCTCTGCGACGCCCATGAAATGCCGTTCATGAAAGCCATGGGCGTTATCGTAGCCAAGAACACGCCCATTATCTGCATACAGGTAGCTGGGCACAACGAAGGCGAGATTGTAGCGGACGACTTCCCCTCGCAGCTTCCAGACCTCTTCGCGTATTTCGGCCTTCCTGCCCGCCCGCGTTCGAAGGGACGTCTTTGTATTGGTGGTCTGAAGCGGTCCGGGCATCTGGCTCGAATGAAAATCTATCACAGATCTGCCACAGTTTGGCGCAGCTGCATGCACATGGTGGCCGACCGCCCAAGAGAACGCTCGCAAGCCCGTTCGATCCCTAGCAGCACACGAGGGACCGGACCGGCTCTTACAACCTCGACTCGTGTTCAAACGCTAAAACAGCTGAAAGTTGACCTCGATGTTGATCTCAACCGGCACCGGCCGGCCGCCCATCATCGCTGGCTTGAACTTGTACTGCCGCACCGCCTCCACCGCTTTCTCGTCGAGCCCCATGCCGAGCGGCCGAATCACCCGGATGTGCTGGGGATTGCCCTGCGCGTCCACAATGATGGAAAGCACGACGACTCCCTGATATTTTTGGCGCCGGGCTTCGTCGGAAAACTCCGGGTCGACCGAGTACACCAGCTTAGGCGAGGACACGCCGCCGCCGGGGTGGTGAATGCCGCCGCCGGTGCCGCCGTCCGAACCCGGCCCCAGGCCTGTGCCCGAGCCGATGCCGAGGCCGCCGCCGTGGCCCGAGCCGATACCCGAGCCGCCGCCGTTACCGGCTGATAGCGTGGCGTTCGGCGCCTGCGGGATGCCGAGGTTAGGCATGTTGGTGTTCGGCATTTTAATTTCCGGCATCTTGATCGCCGCCGGAACCGGCAGCTTCGGGTGATCCACCATCAACACCTGAGGCGGCGTCACGGGCTGCTTCACGAACTCGGGCAGCTTGCCCTTGGTGGGCGGCACGATCTCGTGATTGCCGCCGCCCCCGCCGCCCCCGGCGGGTTTCGGGGCAGGCGCTTTCGGGATGTAGGCGGAAAGGTCAAGCGGAACCACCTTGGCTTTTTCCACCAGAGGCTTGCTTTTGGGCCACAGAAACAGAAGCAGCGCCAGGCCCACGTAGATCAGAATCGCCGCGGCGCTCGACCACGGGGAGCGCTTTTCGGCGAATGGGTCGCGCACCGCGACCGGCGTCGAGGTGAGCTCGAGCGGCGGCAGCTTCTGCGGGTTGAACACGTCGCGGACGTTGCCGACGAGCGACTGCCAGATGCTGCCCTCGGCGCCGACAGGCAGCAACTCAGTGTGGTCCAGCGATCGCGTCGGGCGCGCCGCCGTTTCTTCTTCTGGAGGAGTCAAAACCTGGTTGCTCATCTGCTCAGTCGCCCCATCGCCCGGGTGTTTTCCTGTATTATCGCGCGTCCAGCGGTTCGAAGTCTCCTGCCTCAAGCGGGAAGCCTCCAGGAGTAGACGAAGCGGGAACCGAGGAAGTTACCGGGCGCTACAATCAAGTTTCACGAAATGGCCGAGTTTGTACAGTGCCTTTCGTACCTAAAAGGATGCTTTTCCAGACAATGGCCGAGACCCAGACCGCCCAACCGAGCGCCGCGCCCGAGCTTAAGAAAACCCTCACGCTGCCGGAGACCGCGTTTCCCATGAAAGCGAATCTGCCCCAAAACGAGCCCGCGAGGCTGCAAAAGTGGGCGGAAATGGAGCTTTATGAGCAGATTCGGGCGGCGCGGCGGGGGGCGAAGAAGTATGTGCTCCACGACGGCCCCCCGTATGCCAACGGGCCCATCCACCTCGGTCACGCGCTCAACAAATGCTTGAAAGATTTTGTGGTGAAGTCGAAAACCATGGCCGGCTACGACTCGCCGTATGTGCCGGGCTGGGACTGCCATGGGCTGCCGATCGAGATCAAGGTGGACGAGCAGCTGGAGCGGCGCAAGCTCCAAATGCCGGCGGAGGAGTTTCTTAGCGCTTGCCGGGCGTATGCGCAGAAGTACGTCGACCTGCAGCGGACGCAGTTTGAGCGGCTGGGGGTGTTCGGACAGTGGGACCGGCCGTACCTGACCATGTCGCCCGCGTACGAGGCGGCGACTTTAGAGACGTTTTACAGGTTTTTCGAACGCGGTTTTGTGTACAAGGGCCTCAAGCCGGTGTACTGGTGCCTCCACGACCGCACCGCTTTGGCCGACGCCGAGATTGAGTACGAGATGCACACCTCGCCCAGCGTGTACGTGCGCTACCGGCTGCTTTCGCCGCTTGCGGGGCTGGAAGCATTTCCGGACGCGTGGGCGATTATCTGGACGACCACTCCGTGGACGCTGCCAGCTTCGGTCGCGATCGCGTTTCATCCGGAGTTCGACTACGTGGCGCTGCGCGCGGCTTCGGGGGAGGTCTACCTCGTCGCCGCCCCGCTGGCCGAGAGCGTACGCGAGGCCTGCGCGCTGGGTGAGGTCGTGGAGGTCGCGCGATTCCGGGGCGCCGCGCTGGAGCGGGCGCGCTTTCAGCATCCGTTCCTGGATCGCGAGGTGCTGGGCGTTCTGGCCGACTACGTCACCACCGACCAGGGCACCGGGGCTGTGCACACCGCGCCCGCGCACGGGGCCGATGACTTCTACACCGGCGTGCGCTACGGCCTGAGCGCGGAGTGCAACGTGGACGCGGCGGGGCGTTTGCGCAACGGGGTCGCCCTGTGGGAGGGCAAGACGGTGTTCGAGGCCAACCCGTTCATCGTCGAGCACCTGCGGGAGCGCGGGGCCTTGCTGGGCGGGGCTGATACCTACCACTCCTACCCGCACTGCTGGCGCTGCCACCGGCCAGTGATCTTCCGGGCGACCGAGCAGTGGTTCATCGGGATGGAAACCGCGATGCCCTACGGGCCGAATCGTTCGAGCTCCGTCGAACAGTTCGACGACGATCGAACGAACGGCGACCGGACCTTCCGCGAACGCGCGCTGGAGCAGATTCGCACCGCCGTCCAGTGGGACCCGAAGTGGGGCGAGGAGCGCATCGCCAACATGGTGGCGACCCGTCCGGACTGGTGCATCTCGCGCCAGCGGGTTTGGGGCGTCCCGATCGCGGTGTTCTTGTGCGGCGCCTGCCACGAGCCGCTGCGGGACCGGGCCGTCAACGCGCGGGTGGTCCAGCTGGTCCGCGAGGGAGGCGCCGGGGCCTGGCACGCGCACTCGACTGAGGAGATTTTGGGCCCGGACCGGGTCTGCGCCCGGTGCGGCGCGCAAGGCCGCTGGGAGAAGGAGCAGGACATCCTGGACGTCTGGTTCGACTCCGGCTCGAGCTGGCGCGCGGTGCTGGCTTCGGACGAGCAGCTGGGCGTTCCCGCGGACCTGTACTTCGAGGGCGGGGACCAGTACCGGGGCTGGTTCCACACTTCCCTGCTGACGGCGGTCGGGACGCGGGACGACGAGGGCTCGCCCTATCGAAAAGTCGCGACCAGCGGGTGGACGCTCGACGAACAGGGCCGGGCGATGTCAAAGTCGCTGGGCAACGGCGTGGACCCGGTCGACGTCTCGAACCGCATGGGCGCGGAGATCGTGCGGCTTTGGGTCGCTTCGGTCGATTTTCGCGAGGATGTCGCGGCGAGCGAGAACCTGATGGGGCGCGTGGCGGAGAATTACCGCAAGCTGCGGAATACATTCCGGTTTCTGCTGGGGAACTTAGCCGGGTTTGTGCCTGCCGCGCATGCTGTCGGCGATAAGGATCTACTGCCGCTGGACCGGTATATGTTGGCGCGGACGCGCGAGTTAGTCGAGCGGGTTACCGGCTGGTACGAGGCAATGGAGTTTCATCGCGTGTACCACGCAGTAAACGAGTTCTGCATCGTGGACCTGAGCGCTCTGTACCTCGACGTCCTGAAGGACCGCATGTACACGCTGGCCCCGTCGAGCCTGGAGCGCCGCTCGGCGCAGACCGCGCTGTGGCGCATCGCGGAAGCGCTGGTCCGGCTGGTCGCGCCGGTGTTGAGCTTTACCGCGGAGGAGATTTGGGGCTACCTACCTGAGATCGCGGGGCGTGAGGCCAGTGTGCATTTGGCGCGGTTCCCGGAAACCGGGGCATTTCCAGAAGAAAGCGCCGGCGAGGCTTGGACGGCTGTGTTCGCCTTACGCGAAGAGGTGCTGCGCAGCCTGGAAGAAGCACGGAAAGCCAAGCGCATCGGCAAGGCTTTGGAGGCGCAGGTCCGGATCACCGCCCCGGCGGCCATGCTCCGGTCTGTGGACGGGCGCGGGGCGGCACTGAAAGAGCTGTTCAACGTGTCGCAGGTAGCGCTGGAAGCAGGCGACTCGCTCGCGGTGGAAACCCTCGCCGCCGAGGGCGCGAAGTGCGGGCGCTGCTGGAATTACCGGACCGACGTCGCCCCCTACGGCCCCTGGCCCGAGGTCTGCGGCCGCTGCGCCGGGGCGCTCGACGCGATGGGCTACTCGCGCGCGACCGGCGGGCTGGTGGGGACCCCCTAGATGGCGACCTTCCCTGCCCGCTACGAGTACAAGCAGCGCGAACCGCGTCGGGTGCGCGACTGGCGGCCCTGGCTGTTTTTGGTCTCGCTCGCGGTGGTCGCCCTCGACCGGGTGACCAAGCTGTGGGTGCAGAAGCACATCGCCGAAGGCATGAACATCCCGGTCATCCCACACGTGTTCCGGCTGTCGCATGTGCTGAACGAGGGGGCGGCGTTTTCGCTGTTCAACGACGCCCCGGCGAACCCGACCCGGTGGGCACTGACTGGATTTTCCGTGATCGCGGCGATCGTGGTTGCGGTGCTGCTGGTCCGTCTGGGGCGGCGGTTTTCCTGGACCGCTCTGGGGCTCGCGCTGGTGCTGGGCGGGGCGGTCGGCAACGCCTGGGACCGGATCCAATACAAGATGGTGACCGATTTTCTGGAGGTCACAATCGTGCACTATCACTGGCCGGACTTCAACGTGGCGGATTCGGCGATCGTGGTGGGCGGGGTTCTGCTGTTCTTCGGGGCGATGTTCACGCCGCAGCGGCGCTAGCGAGAAACCGCCATTCGCCTTCGCGAATGACGACCCACGTCTTGCCACCACAGCGAGCATGGATTGCTCGCCGGAAACCCCGGAAGCGAAACGTGGGCACCCTACAAACAAATTCGCTACAAGCGCTCTTGCTTGCTCTCCAATGTCGAAACACGCTTATCGAGACTATTCGCAATTTCGAAAAAGCGCTTCAAGTCCTGCTGCATTAACTCCTGAGTGCGCGTAATCGCGTCGAGGCGAGCGGAAATCCCCGCGAGCTGAACATTCATGACGTCGAACTTGCCATTCATTTCGGCGCGCAGCAGGGTAACCGCGGCGTTGTTGCTTCTGTTCGTCCAAACCAGGCCGATCAAAGCGACCAAAATCGGAACTCCCATGCCGAGAAGAAGCTGCGCGTCCGTCACGAACATGATTATAGGACGCTTTCACCAATCGCAAAGATTTCCTCCGCGCATGGCCGATAATAGAGGTTTGACCCCGACCGCCGAAGCGCGGCAGGGGCGAGAGGGCGCGTTTTGGTTGACCAGATCACACTCCGCGGCGTGCGGGTGCATAACCTCAAAAACATCGACTGCGACATCCCCCACGGCCTGCTCACCGTGGTCACCGGCGTTTCCGGCTCGGGCAAAAGCTCGCTCGCCTTTGACACGATCTACGCCGAAGGCCAGCGGCGCTATGTGGAGTCGCTTTCGGCCTATGCGCGGCAGTTTTTGGAGCGGATCGAAAAGCCGGACGCGGACCTGATCGACGGCCTGGCGCCGGCCATTGCGATCAAGCAAAAGAACACCACGCGCAACCCGCGCTCGACCGTCGCCACGGCGACGGAGATCTACGACTACCTGCGCCTGCTTTACGCGCGCTGCGGCACGGTCCACTGCGTGGTGTGCGACGGCGTGGTCAAGCGCGATTCCGTGGACGAGATCGCGGCCGCAGTGCTCGCGCTCCCCGAGGGAACCCGGCTGCACGCGCTTTTTCCTGTACGCGCCGCGGCAGCCCCCGCGCATGTGGAGCCGCTCTCGCCCGAGCCCGCGGTTAGAGTGGCGCGGCGCGGCAGTTCGCAGGTGGCGCTCAAAAAAGCCGCCTCGAAGAAGGCGGAAGCCAAGCCCGGCGCGCTGACGCCCGGCATGCGGGAGCGGCTGCTGGACCTGCGCGGGCGCGGCTTCAACCGCCTCTACCAGGGCGGGACGATTTACGAGTTTTCGCAGCCCGAGTCGCTGCTGGAGGTGAACTGGGCGCTCCCGGTATACGCGCTGGTGGACCGCATCGCGATCTCCGCCGAGGCGCGGGCCCGCGTGGTGGACGCGGCGGAGATCGGCTACCGCGAGTCGGGCGAGATCGTGTATGAGATTGCCCGGCGCGAAGCGACAGAAGCCCCGCCCGACCGTCTGCGCTTTTCCGTCGCGTTCGAGTGCAAGACCTGCCATCGCATCTATGCCGAGCCCGAGCCTCGGCTGTTTTCGTTCAACAACCCGTTCGGCGCCTGCCCGCGCTGCCAGGGCTTCGGCAACACCATCGACTTCGACCTCGACCTGATCCTGCCGGACAAAAACCGCTCCATCGACGAGGGCCTGGTAGACCCCTGGACGCGGCCCAAGTACACCGCGTACCAGATCGAGCTGAAGCGCGCGGCCCGGCAGCACGGCATTCCAACGGACGTGAGCTGGTACGAGCTGACGCCGGACCAGCAGCAGTTCATCCTCGACGGCGCGGGCGACTTCCTCGGCGTCCACCGGTTTTTCGCCCTGATGGAGACCAAGAAGTACAAGCTGCACGTGCGGGTGATGCTGTCGAAGTACCGCGGCTACGCGCGCTGCCCGGAGTGCAAAGGGCAGCGGCTGCGGGCCGAGGCGCGCGCGGTCCGCGTCGGGGGCGTCAACATCTGCGAGGCCGCCGCGCTGACCATCGCCGCGGCGCACGCGTTCTTCGATCGGGTAGAGCTGACGCCGATGCAGGCCGAGATCGCCGGGTCGATCCTCAAGGAGGTCCAGCAGCGTCTGCGCTTCCTCGACGCGGTGGGCCTGGACTATCTGACGCTCGATCGCCTGGCCTCGACCCTGAGCGGCGGCGAGGCGCAGCGCATCCAGCTCGCAACTTCGCTGGGCTCGCAGCTGGTGGGCGCCTTATACGTGCTGGACGAGCCCTCGATTGGGCTGCACAGCCGGGACACGGAGAAGCTGATCCGGATTTTGAAGGCGCTGCGCGACCTGGGCAATACGATCCTGGTGGTGGAGCACGACCCGGACGTGATCCGGGCGGCGGACTACCTGCTGGACATGGGCCCGGGCGCGGGCGAATTCGGCGGCCGGGTGCTCGCGGCGGGCACGGTGGCGGAGGTTGCGGCCTCGCCGGACTCGCTTACGGGCCGGTATCTGAGCGGGGCGGCGACCATTCCCGTTCCGGCCAAGCGGCGCGCCGTGCCCGCGCCGGCGAGCAAGGACTGGCTGCGGCTGGGCGGCGCGCGGGCCAACAACCTGCAGGGCGTCGATGTGGCGATTCCGCTCAACACCCTGTGCTGCATTACGGGGGTCAGCGGGTCGGGCAAGTCGACGCTGGTGCACGAGGTATTGTTCAAGGCGGTCGCGCATGCGCTGGGCGAGCCCGAGGGTGGCGACCCGGCGAAGCTGTTCCGCAAGCTCGAAAACGCGGACCGGCTGAACGGGATCGTGCTGGTGGACCAGAACCCCATCGGGCGCACGCCGCGGTCGAACCCGGTCACCTACATCAAGGCGTTCGACGCGATCCGGGAGCTGTTTGCCGCGCAGCCTGAGGCGCAGCGGCGCGGGTACGCGGCCGGGCACTTCTCCTTCAACGTGCCCGGCGGCCGCTGCGATGTGTGCGACGGCGACGGCACCGTGACCGTGGAAATGCAGTTCCTGGCCGATGTGGAGCTGCCGTGCGAGGAGTGCGGCGGGACGCGCTACAAATCGTCGGTGCTGGAGGTCAAATACAAGGGCCGCAGCATTCACGAGGTCCTGGGGATGACGGTCAAGGAGGGGCTGCGCTTTTTGGCCGGAAACCCGAAGATCGTGGACAAGCTGGCGGTTCTGGACGAGGTGGGTTTGGGGTATGTGCGGCTGGGGCAGTCGGCGACCACATTGAGCGGCGGCGAGGCGCAGCGGGTGAAGCTGGCCTCGCACCTGGCCTCGGCGCGGGCGGCGCCCAAAAAGGGCGGCAGCCGGATTTTGTACATCCTCGACGAGCCCACGACCGGACTGCACTTTGAGGATGTGAACAAGCTGCTGATGGCATTTCGCAAGCTGATCGAGGGGGGCGGGTCGCTGGTGGTGATCGAGCACAATTTGGACGTGATCAAGTCGGCGGATTGGGTGATCGATATGGGA
>CAXTRW010000017.1:0-26145 GCA_964246765.1 uncultured Acidobacteriaceae bacterium
AGAAAAGCGTGAGGCTGACAAACGGCCGGAACTGCTGGCTGGGCCCGTGATTAAAGTTTGGGAAAGTTTCTTCCTGCAAGCCTAGCGCGAAACGGATTGGATATTCCAGGTGAACTTCCCCGGTTTCCTCATTAAAAGTCCGTCCGAAGGGTCGTGTGTACGAGACAGAGACACCATTCTGGTTCATGTCATAGACGTGAAAGCCGCGTGTGCTTTCAAGGCTGGCGTTGGCCTGGATGTCCCAATCGCGCGCCGGAGCGAAGTCGATGGTTCCGGCGGGGCGCAGATCCTGGGCGATGGCGCTGGAGGTGCGGCCGAAGAACGGGACGGTGCGCCAAGCGCGGAGATCCTCGACGATGGCCTCAGCTTTGAGTTTGGCACCGAAGCGGCGGGACAGGCCGATGTAGGAGGTGGTGTAGTGGTTTTCGGTCAGGCCGCAGGGGTAGTTGTACTGCCCGTTCACGGGAATGGGCGAGCACGTGGCTTTGGCCGTGAACTGCTGGTCAGTCGAGCCCCAGCCGGTCACGAGCGCGGTTTTGCTCCAGGGCGCGCCGACCCGGAAGTCGAACGCCCCGGTCATGGTGCGGGAGCTGAGATTTTCCTCGGTGTACGGGCCGGTCTCCCACACGAAGTACCCTGTGGCCGATACGGCGTCGAAAAAGGAAGTGGTCGACAGGTAGGTAAAGCTGCGGAAAAGGTTCTGGTTGAAGAGCGTGGGATTGATGGTGTCGCGCCGGATCGTTCCTTCGACGCCGGTGTTCACGGTCACCGCATTCGTGCCGATGTGCATGGTGGGCGCCACGCCGAAGTTGCCGATGGTGTCCACCGTGTTGCGGGACACATTGGGAGTGAGCGCCTGGGGAATGGAGACGGTGCCGCGGATGTCGCGCACTTGAACGAAACCGCCGGCGGTAGGAAAGCTGCCGAGGTGCAGGTGATAGGCGGCGATGGCGTCGGATTCGACGGAGGAGCGCGGCGGCGGAAGATTCTTAGTGTCGGTCGGGGCAATCGGCCCGTTCGGACTGTCCAGCTTGGCATCGAGCACGTAGTCGGTGGTGTCCTCGAAAATGGGTTGCACCAGGAAGTTGCCGATCAGGCTTACCGTGGGGTTGAACCGGTAGCCTTCGGTCGACCCCGCGCGGAGCAGGTTTTGCTCGGCCTGTTGATCCTCGCCCGCGGCGCTGGCAGCCTGGGCGAAGGAGGTGAGGGCGGCGCCCCCGCGCTGCTGCTGTTCGTAAACCCCGGCTTGCGCGAGCAGGAAGGAGTACTCGGATTCCGTGTCTTCGCCGTGCTTGACCGCGGCCAGTTCGGCGGCGGCACGGTCGGTGTCGCCAAGCGCCAGATAATTGTTGGCGCGGGCAATTCGCACGGTTGTGTCCGCGCCGCCCGCGACGCTGGCGCGGTCAAGATAGCGCTGCGAGAGCGGGTACTCGTGCATTTGCTGAAACACGCCGGCAGCCGCGATGTACTGCTCGCCGGTGATAGGGGGCGTGTCGCCGGCCTCGGCTTCCAGTTGCGACAGGGCGATCTGGCGCTCGGCCTCGGGGTAGTGGTCCTTGTTGGCCATCAGACTAGCGATCGCCAGACGCACGCTGACGCGGTCGCTTCCCTTGGCGTCGAGGGCTTTCGTGAACCGTTCCATCGCGCCCTTTCCGTCGCCCAGGGTATTCAGCGCCTCGCCTGTGGCGAGATAGATACCGCTTTCGCCCGACCCGCTTTCGCCGGAAGCAGCCGGCATGCTGGACGCGTACTTCTCCGCTAGTTGGATGCTGGCCAGCGCCTGCGCCCGGTCCTGCAGGTCGGCGTAGATGCGGGCCGAGGTGGCGTAGACCTCCGCATCTTCGGGCAGCAGCGCTTGCGCATTCTGCAGCTGATCCAATGCTGCGCGGTAGTGCTGTTGCGCAAACAGGGTGTTGCCGAGGCCCAGATATAGAGTTCCGTCTTTGGGGTCGAACCGGAGCGCCGCGCGATACTCGTTTGCTGCCTTGGAGAGAAGATGTTCGCGGCCGTAGGCGGTCGCGCGAATCAGGTGCAGCGCTTCCGAGTCGCCCAAAGCCTTTTCGGCCAGCTCGGTTTCCCGCACGGCGGATTGCGGCCGGTGCAGGTTGAGCTCCGCGAAGGCGAGACCGAGGTGGGTTTCGCCGTCGTTGGGATCGAGCGTCAAGGCTTTTTGGAAGTCGGCTGCGGCTTGCTCAGGTCTGAGCAGATCATTCAGGATGAAGCCGCGATTGACGTAAGCGGTTTCGACGCTGGGATCGCGCCGGATGGCTTCAGAGAACTGCGCCAGCGCGAGCTCCGGCTGCTTGTTGTGCTTGTACACGTAGCCCGCGAGCAGCGGAATGTCTTTGTCCTTGGGCAGCGCGTCGCCGTACCTGGTGAGCATGCTCAACAGCTCGTCGTAGCGGTCCAGGTGCAGCAGGTCGTAGCCGAGATACACCACCACTTCGCGATCCTTGGGAAGGACCAGAATGGCGCGGCGGCCGATCTCGGCGGACTGCTGATATTTGCCGGTGAAATAGAGATACCGCTCCTGCTCGCGCATGATCGTGGGCACGCTTGCCATGTTTTCCCGAACGCGGTGGAACCACATTCCGGCCAGCGGAATGTCATGCGCTTCGAGCGAGCTGTTCATGCCGCCGGCGACGATGGCGGCGTTGCCCGGCGCGAGTTCGTATCCTTTGCTGTAGGCCGCCAGGGCCTTCTTGTACTCGCCGTGCGAGCTGTACAGGTCGCCGAGCGCGAGGAAAGGCGTATATAAGGTCGGATAATCTTTCGCGAGCAGGGTGAAGTACTTTTCCGCTGCCGGGTCGTCGCCCGCGATGCGGGAGGCGTAGCCGAGCGAAGTGAGCGCGGCGCGGGAGCGGGGGTTGATGGCAAGGACCTTTTTGAACTCCGCGATCGCCGCGCCGGTGCGTCCCAGCTTGACGAGCAGATCGCCCGCTACTTCCATTTCGTTCGGGTCGTTGGGCGTGAGCGCGAGCGAGGCCTGCATGTCGTCGAGCGCGCCCTGGTTGTCGCCGGCGTTCATTTTAATGAGAGAGCGCAAGCGCAGAAACTGACCCCGATCCGGGCCGTTCTCGTCCAGCGCGGCGATCTCCTTTTGAGCGGCCCCGAGCTGCTCGCGCGCTTCGGATGCCTCGTCGAGATTTCCATAAAGCGCGACGAGGTTCATGCGCAGCTGAATGGGGTAGAGGCGGCCTTCGACCGGCGACGCGGGCAGGTGCGCCAGGGTGGCGCGATACTCGCTCGCGGCCTCGCTGTCATGGTCGGCGAGTTGCGCGATCTCGGCGCGAATGGCATGCAGCCGGTAAAAGTCGGGGTGGAGGCGGGCGGCGCGCGCGAGAAAAGGCTCGGCGCGCCCGACCTGGTCCGCGGAAACCTGTGCCTGCGCGGCGGACAGCTGTAGGTTCAAGTCGTTGGGCAGAGCCGCGGCGGCGCGTGCATACAGACGCGCGGCTTCGTCCACCTTGCCGGCGAGCTGGTTGGTGTAGGCGAGCTCGGCCACTACGTCGGGCTTGGGATTGCGGATGGATTCGAGCTCCTGGATGGCTTTGGCGGTGTCGCCGGTGTCGCGGTAGTAAGCCGCCAGCGAGCGCTCGACGTCGGGGTTGTTCGGGGAGCGGCTTTTGGCGAGCTGGAGGTAATGGCTGGCCTGATCGAGCTGGTGAAGGCGCTGGAAGGCGACCGCCAAAAGCAGTTCGGAGCGCGCGCCCGGCGCTTGACGCTCCGCCCGGGTGAGGGCATCGACGGCGTCGGGGTAGCGTCCCGACCTTAAATACAGGTCGCCCAAGAGGGCCAGGTCGGCCGTTCGGCCCGGGTTCGCGCCGACCAGCTGCTTGAGCAAACGTTCGGCTTCGTCGTTGCGGCCCGTCATGCTGTAGGTTTGCGCCAGGCCGGACAAGCCGTCGACAAGGCCGGGATTGAGCTTGAGGCTGCGATTGTAGGCCTCCACCGCGCGGCCGTACTTGCCGTCGAGCCGAGCCGCGTAGCCGAGCAGCAGCCAGAGCTGCGCATCGTTCGGCGCGGCCTGGGTGGCGCGCTCGGCGTAGTCCAGGGCGTGGGCGTGGTCGCCGCGGTTGAGAGCGTCCTGCGCGGCGCGGGCGAGCCGGGCGTTCTGGATATTGGATCCCCAGCCGAGCTGAGGCTCCGGCGCCGGCTGTGCGGGTTTTCCCGCGGCATGAGCGCCGGGCGGCGGCGCCGCGCCGGGGGTGACCTGATAGGTCTGCGCGTGCGCCGCGCCGGCCAGCGCCGCTACCGAGATTGCACACGCGCGTTTCAGTGATGCAGGTATACCGATCAAGCAAGTCCCCAAAGTAACGTCGTCCAGCTCTTTTCCGTTTGCGGAGCGCCGCGTTTTAAGCCACACTCTCGTTGAGCCTTCTTGTTTTTGCTTCCGTAGTTTCGAAAGAATAGCAGAGGGATTCGGCGGTCGAGCTCCTGAAAATGTCGCAATCTACTCCGAGGTAACCTTGCAGCGAACAGCCTACGCTACCGCTCCTTCGCGGCCCATCCCGATGTCGCTCATCCTGCTGACGGCGCTCGCAGTGCATCTGCCGCTCATGCTGATGCAACTGCCGCTGAAGTCGTACGACACGAACTTCCATATCTTCTTCGCGTCGCACTACGTCCATCACTGGTTTGATCCGTGGAACCCGAAATGGTTTGCGGGCTTCTCGCAAACCACCTATCCGCCGCTGCCGCAGCAGTGGATTGCCGTGCTCTCCTGGGTTCTAGGTTTGAACTGGGCGTACATGGCCGTGCAGCTCGCGGCGATTTTGCTGCTGGCGATCGGCGCGTACCGATTCGCGCTGCTCTGGGTGGGGCCTCGGGCTGCGTCCTACGCGGCGCTTGCGAGCGTGCTGCTGGGCTCGGAAAGTTTTCTTGTGTACTCCGCGGGTCAGCTGGGCACCACCTCCGCCGCGCCCATCTACCTTAACGCGCTGCCGTACTTCTACGAGTGGCTGCGCTATGGAAAAGGCCGCTCGTTTTTGAAGGCGCTGGTGTTGTTTGCCGCGGCTGCGGCGGCGCATCACGCGACGCTGATCTTCGGCGCGGTTTTTTTCGCGTTGCCGGTGGTCGCTTTGGCGTGGTTTGACCGAGACGCGGACGAGAAAGGCTCGGCGCTGGTGACTCGCACGGTCGCTATTACCGTGGTAACGGGAATCGTGATCGCGATTGTGCTGCTGCCTTTCTGGATCGCGTTGATCCAGTACCCTGTCACCCAAACCCCGATCCCACACCCAAGCCGTGCGAACTACATTTTGAGCACCCAGTGGGGGATGAACTACTTCATCGTTCCCTGGGGAGCGCTGATTCTCGCTCTGCCGTTTGTGGTTTGGCGAGGCTCGGTGGTCGCTCGGCTGCGGCCGCTGCTGCTGGGCTTTTGGGTCGCGTTCATCCTGGGGCTGGGTGGCACGACACCCGCGGGAACTCTGCTGTTGGGCCGGGCTTTTGAAGTGCTCACGATGGAGCGCTTCAGTTATTGGGCGACTCTGCTGGCGCTGCCGATCGTGGGTGTGCTCGCAGCCGATCTGGTCGACCGGTTCCGGGCGAAAGCGGCGATTCCTCTCGCGCTGCTGGCCGCTTTCTCGTGCGGGCTCGCGGTATCGTGGTCGACGTGGAAACCGGCGGACGCGGCCAACTTCGACGTGTCGCCGGTGGCGCAGTGGCTCAGCCGCGACGGGCACGACCGTTTTCGCTACATCACGCTCGGGTTCGGGAACAAGCTTTCGCGCTTGGCGATCGAAACCGACGCGACCAGCGTGGATGGCGAATCGAACTCCGCGCGCATGTTGCCGGAGCTGACGAAGTACGGCGGCGGCGCGCTGACCAGCGCGAAGTACTTCGGCCTGGGCGGGCTTGAGTCGTTGCGCGCCATGCTGGAGCACGCGGACCGCTACGGGTTGAAGTGGGTCGTGGTGCGCGACCCGTATTATGACCCGCTGCTGCACTTCGCGGGATGGCGACAGGTGGACTCGCTTGAAGAAGGCACCATTACGATCTGGGCGAAGGAGGGTGTGGCTCCGGCAACTGCGATGAACGCGTCGCAGCGGCCGCCGGGTTGGCAGGGCGTTTTGTGGGGCACGCTGCCGTTCGCCAGCGGTCTGCTTGCCATTCTGGTAGCGGTGCTTCCCGGCGATCGGCGGCGGCCGATTCTCGCGGAAGAGCCCTCGGTAGGAAACGAAACGCGGGGGGCGGGAGGAATAACTTCGTGCGCATGGGAGTTTTTTTCGCGATGGGGAGCGGGGGGGCGAGGGTGTTGCGCGGCGCCGCCGGCACGGTCTGGCCCATTCCTTCAGCGGTGTACTATGCCGGGGGCGGCACTGGACTGGGGGGCTCCGCGACCCCGATCGCAGCGGCCGAAACGCTGGGAGGGCAGATTCGTCTTCGGGCTTGGGATCAGGCCTACGCGAGCCTGGCCAACCGCGCCACATTCAGCGAGCCCGAGTTCATTCACGACCTTACCGGCTACGCGTTGAGCCTGCGCACCTACTCGACCCTGGACAGCTTCCAAGCGCAGCCCTTGCATGAGTCGGCGAACGACGCGGACGTAGCGTTGAAGCTGGTGTGGTCGAGCGTGGTCGGAACTTTTCAAGACACGCGCAATCTGCACCTGGTGCGCTCCGGCGGCCACTGGGCCGTGGACTGGCCGCTCGTGAAAAAGCAGAGTGTGCCGCCGCAGGTCATCCCGGTCAACTATCTGCGGTGGGACGTGATCCACGGCGACTCGGGCGACGACTGGGGTGCCGGCGACGTTGAGGCGCCTCACGTGCGGATTGTGGACATGCGCCCGGTGAACCGCGCGGACGGCGTGGTGGTGATGGGCGAGCTGCTGAACGAGGACGTGGTGCCGGCCCTGGTATCCGTCCAGGCTACCCTGCTCGCGAAAAACGGCGCGGTGATGGCCAATGGCGGCATCTTCGACATGATCTTGCACACCCTGCTGCCGAAGCAGGTCACGCCGTTCTTCATTCAGTTCCCGGACACGGACCTTGCGCGCGTCGGCAGCATTCGGATGCAGCCGCTTTCGACTCTGGTGTCCGCCTCGGCCGATCCAGTGGTGGAGGTGGAAAACCAGAAGTTCAATCCCGCGCCGGGGCCTTCCCTGACCGGTCAGCTCTCCAACCAGAGCGGGGAGAACGTGAACGTGGCGCACGTACTTTCGACGTTTTACGACAAGAACGGACAGGTGATCTGGGTAGCAGGCCAGTACACCGACCGAGCGCTGCTGCCGAGGACGCCGGTGAATTTCCGGATTCCGGTGCCTGAGGACCTGGCGGGCAAGATTGCGAGCCAGCGGACGGTGGTGGCGACCTACAGCACGGGGAATCTCCAGTGAGGGCGGCTCGGGTGATGTGGATCGCGGTTTTTGCCCCGGGGCTCGCCGCCGGGGCGCAGAGAGCCAGCATGAGCCTTCCCGCGAGCGTGGTCGCCGGGAGCTCCTTTTCGATCGCGACCGCGGGCACCGGCAAGGCCACGCTCTATGTCGCGGGCACCGGCGGCGCGCTGCGGCGTGACTTTTCGCTCGGGGAAGCGGTTTCGATCTCCGCGAGCGATCTGTACAACGCCGGGCACTACCTCGCGATTTTGGCGGCAGCCGCGTCCACCCAAACCGGAGTTCTTGACGTGCTGCCTGCCTCTCAGCCCGCGTCGCTGAGCTTTTTGGCGCGGCCGTCGCGTTTGCCGGTTGGGTTGCGGGGCGGGATCAGTGGGACCGCTTATGTTTTCGACGCGTATCACAACCTGATTTCTACGCCCATGCCGGTTTCGTTTCAGCTGTCGACGCCGGGCGCTGCGGCTCAGGCCCGAAGCGTTGCTACGCGCAACGGCGTGGCCTGGACCCAGATGGACTCCGCCCTGCGGGAGGGTGCGGCCAAATTCGTGGCGCAGGTCGGGGACGTGGAGGAAACGCGCGTGATCGACGAGGTTCCGGGCGACCCGTGCGGACTGAGCATGAGCGCGCGTCCGGACGGTCGGAGAGTCTCGCTGGAAACCTCGCCTGTAAAAGATTGCAGCGGGAACCCCGTGCCGGATGGGACAATTGTGACGTTTACCGAGAGCTACGGCGGCATGCAATCCACCGTGGATGCGCCGCTGAAACAGGGAATCGCGCGGGCGGAAATGCCGTCCGTCGCGGGCGCCAGGCTTTCGGTCGCCAGCGGGGTTGTGGCGGGGAATGAGATTCGTTGGGGAGGCGGCCGATGAAAATGCTCCTCTTGGCGTTCGGCTGCGCGATGACGCTGGCCTCCGCTGGGGCCGCGGCTCAACAAGCGACGGTAAAAATTGAACCGCAGGCGCCGGGCTCGCGGACGCTTGAGAAGACCACGGAGGCCGTGGCGATTCGCGATTACCTACAGGCTTGGGACAGTTTAAGCGCGGCGCTCAACACGAACCAGGCCGCGCTGCTCGACCCGGCTTTTGTCGGACAGGCTCGGGACAAGCTGGCGGAAACGGTCGCGGAGCAGCTGCGAGCCGGCCTGCGCACACAGTATCGGCCCGTGTCGCACGATCTCCAGTTCGTGTTTTATTCGCCCGAGGGCCAATCGCTCGAACTGGTGGACACGGCGGAGTACGACCAGCAGGTGCTGTCCGCGGACAAAACCCTGGCAACCGAGCGAGTCAAGGCCCGCTACCTGGTTGTGCTGACCCCGGCGGAGGTGCGGTGGCGCGTGCGCGTGTTGCAGGCCGAGCTGGGCAAATGATCCTAGGATTTCGCCGCGGCTTTCTGCGCCTTCTTCTCCTCTTTGGTCAGGTTTCCAGGCGCTTTTTTGTCCCCGCAGGAAGGGATGCCGGCCTCGATGGCCGAGCCTTCTTCGTAGTCGTTCCAGGTTTCCACCATCATGAAGGGAATGGCCTGATCCGGTTGCACAAACTTTCTCCAGAACCCGAACGTATCCCAAAACGTCTGCCCGCATCGCGCCGCGATGTGCCGGTTCAGGCCCCAGGACGCCTTGCTGTCGTCGAACTGCGGCCACGCGCCCCCGACGATGATCTTGTCCGGAAACTTGGAAGTCATGGTTTGGTAAAAGTTGGTGAGGTAATCCTCGCCCCAGTTGCTGCCATCCGCCGCCCAGCCCTTGCTTCCGGGATTGACCCACGGGTAAAAACCATTGAAGTCCGCAGCGTACTGGGCAGGCAGGTTTTCGTCGATAAGCAGGGGCGCGGGGCTCCACTTGTTGACGGCGGCCCGCACTTTGTCCCAATCGGTACGGCTCACGGTGGGGGGGAAGATGAAGATCACCGGGCGCCCTTCGAAGGTCTGATAAGCCTCGTGCCCGGGCGCGTCCGCGGCGAGGTAGGTGTCATGGAACTTGGCGAGATCGGCGATGACCTCGTCAGTCGCGCCCACCTCCGGATCGGTCTCCTCATACATCATGGCGATGTGGAACTTGTGCTTGGCGGCGAGCGCCTGCATGCGGGCGTAACTTTTATCCACCAGCGGCTGGCGGTCGCCGTACCAGTCGAGCACAAAAGCGGAGATGCCCATGCTTTTGGCTTTCGCGATCTGGCCCCGAATCACCTCCGGGTCGTCCGACGAGTACCCGATCGAGATGTGATTGGGCTGGCCGAACCAGGCTTCATAGAGGGCCAACACCTCCGGCGTCTTCCCGGTTGCCGGGTGAGCCAGGCGAACAGGTTGGGGGGAAGCGCTCGAACAAGCCCTGAGCAGCAGCAAGGCAAGAGATGCACAAATTACACGGGCCAGCATAAAAGTTACCTTCCCTGTTATGGTAATCATGTGTGAATGTTACCTGAGCGAGGAGCAGTGCTTACCAAAGAAATCGACCCGCCTGTACATGGCCGGTTACCCGTGTCCAGGATTGCACATTCTGTGTGTTTCGCGATATTTGCTATTCCAGGGTTCCCCGCAACCGCCGATACTTGCAATCAGACACCGCAACCTTCAGGAAAGCCATTGACTGCCACGCCCGACAAGCCGAAGACATTGCAAGCCCGTATTGTAACGGGGAGCTTGGTGCTGCTTTCAGGCTCCGGGCTGACTACCGCGATCAATCTGGCGTACAACGTCGCGGTGGCGCGCTTCCTGGGCCCGATCGGATTCGGGCAAGCCACCGCCGTGTTCACGCTGCTCACGCTGATCTCCGCGGTGACGCTTTCCTACCAGCTCATGTCGGCGAAAGCGGTCGCGCGCGGCAACTCCGGCGAGGGCGCTTCGGCCGACATCCGTGGTTTCGGGCGGAGCGCTTGGGTTTCCGGGCTGCTGATTGCGGGTTTGCTGCTGATTTTTGAAAAGCCGATCGCCGGGTACCTAAATTTGCCCAGCCCGGTGCTGGTGGTCTTGCTGGCGGCCGGGGCGGCCTTCTACGTTCCCCTGGGCAGCCGGCGGGGGCTGGTGCAGGGCGCCTACGGGTTTCGCGGCCTGGCCCTCAACCTTGTGCTCGAAGGCTCGGCCCGACTGCTCGGCTCGCTGCTTGTGATCCGGCTCGGCTTCGGTGTGGAGGGCGTGATTGCGGCCAACGCCGCGGCGATCGCAGCCGCGTACTTTGCAATCCGGCCGCCTCGGGTTGCCCGCGCCGTGGGCCCGCTCGCGTACGGCGCCGTGCACCGTGAAGTAGCCGGAGCGATGATTTTTTTCTCGGGCCAGATGTTGATCAACAACTGTGACATCGTTCTGGTGAAACACTTCTTTTCGCCCACCGCGGCCGGCTTGTACGCGGTGGTGGCGATGGTGGGGCGGGTAGTGTTCGCGCTGTGCCAGGCGGTGGTCAACAGCATGGTTCCGGTGGTGGCGGGCAGCCGCAAGGAAGAACGTCGGGGTTTCTCGCTGGTCGCGACCTCGCTCTTGCTGGTGCTGGCCCTCGGGGCGGTGCTGGCTCTCGGCCTGCGCCTGGCCCCGGCATGGGTGTGGACCAAGCTGTTCGGCGCCGGTTTTCAACTCCCCGGCCCGCACGGGTTTCCTTATCTGCTCGCCTTGTACGCCGGGATGACGGTGGTGTACTCGCTCAGCGCCGTCACCATCACCTATGAGATGTCGTACAAAATCGCGAACACGAGCTGGGTTCAGCTTGTGTTCAGCGGGCTCATCATCGCCGGGATCTGCAGGTATCACGGCTCGCTTGAGCAGGTGATCATGGTGCAGCTGGTGCTGCTTTCCCTCATGCTCGTGCCCGTGGCCGCGCCTTTTCTGCGGGGCGCTATGCGCGAGGCGAAAGCGCCCGCAGCCGCTTCCGGCGCTGCCCGTCTGCTGCGGCGCGTTTCCGAGAACGAGGTGATCGCGGAGTTCCTCAAAAGCGACTTCGGAAAAGACATCTACAGCCACTATCACGACCAGCTGCACACGATCGTGTACAAGCCGGATTTCGGGAGCGAGGATGAAAACCGCAAGCGGCGCGCCCTGCTCACCGTCAAGCACCTGGCGCTATGGAAAGAAATCCCCGCGGACACGGAGTGGTACGAAGCCGAGCTGACCGAGGCCGATCTGTCCCGAGTGCGGGTGTTTCCGCGGGCTCAGTGGCGCAAGCTCGCGCGCGGAAACTTCACGATCACCGACGTGGCGACCCGGCTGCGTCCGAGCGCAGGCGACGCGGACGATCTGCTGCTCGCAAAGATCGCCTCCATTCGCAACTGCTTCGCCGCGGGGCAGTCCAAGCTGGGCTCCGTGGTGCTGATCGGCATGAACGCGACCGAGCCTTTGGCGGTTATCGACGGCAATCACCGGTTCGTCGCTGCCGTGATGGAAGGCAGGATTCCGCAGCTCCGATACTTCTGCGGCTTGTCGCCGAAGATGTACCAGTGCTGCTGGTATCGCACCAATGTGCGAACCCTGACGCGCTACGCCCGGAACCTGCTGCGGCACTTCGCTCGGGACCCGGAACGGGAGCTGGCTGGCTTATTTGAGCTTACCGGGCAGCCCGCGGATGGAATACAAGCATCAACCCCGAAAGCCTTGAGTCGGGAATCAATCGGATCTTAAAACAAAAAAAGGACACCCCAAATGAACAAATTGCGCTCAGTGACCGTGCACCAGATTCCTACCGCTGTGACGGTTTCGACCGAACGGCGATTTCTCCGCGACTTCAAGAGCCATGTCGTCTCCGAGCGGCCCCGGATCGTGCTGGACTGCTCCGAGGTCGAGCGCATGGACGATGCAACCGTGCACCTGCTGCTTTGCTGCTTGGAAGAGGCCATGAAGAGCAATGGAGACGTGAAGCTCGCTTCGCTGTCCCCGATGGCGGAGTCGGCGCTGCGCCGGTCCCGGGTGAACCGTCTGTTTGAAATGTATCCGACCTCGGCAGCCGCGGTGCACAGCTTTCAAAACTACTTTGTCGGCGACGCGATGCCGGCGTATGCGGCGGATCATGCCGCGATCGGCTCGGAAAGCGCGGCGTGACCAAAGGGTAGAAAATCGCTGGACGCGGCAGGGTTTTCGGCTGAAATCGGGTTAGCATCGTAGCCATGAGAAGCATGCTCACTAGATGGGACCGATGGCTCGCCTGCTCGCTTGCCTTGGTCCTGGCGTCGCCCTTCGCGTTAGCCGCCCAGTCGCAGCAGTCGGCGCAGCCCAGCGCACCAACACAGCCCTTACCGGCGAATCCGAGCGCGGCAGCTCCGCACCCTCCCTCGCCCGCAGTTCCGGAACAAGCGCCTGCCGACCATTCGGCTGTCGGTGCGGCTGCCGCGCCGTCGATCCGCTCCGAAGGTGTGCCGGCATCCAGACCAGCCGGAGCAGCAATTGCGCCCGCCAAGCAGCGGCGATCACGCTCCTTTGCGATACGAGTTGGTTTGATTGTAGGCGCCGCCGTGGCGATCGGCGCGGTGACTGCCGCTTCTCTGTCCAGTTCGAGCCGACCTCATTAAGTCCCTAGCGCGCCGTGCCTTCACGGCGAGACAAGGCGTGAAATCCTGGCAACCTTCAGCGCAGCACTGATCAGCTTTTCTGGTATCGACGGCGCCGGCAAAAGCACCCAGATCGCCAACCTGCAGGATGGGCTCCGAGCCGCCGGCATGCGCGTGGAACTGGTCACCTTTTGGGATGATGTAGCCCGCCTGAAGCGCCTGCGGGAAGGCGCCGGGCACAAAGTTTTCAGAGGTGATGCCGGCGTCGGCAGCCCGGAGGCGCCTATCGAGCGCCGGGATAAGAATATCCGCTCTCCGCTGATGACGCTGGTCCGGCTGGCGCTGTATGCGGTGGACGCGGTTTCGCTACGCGCCGCGGTCCGGCGGGCGCGGCGCGCAACTGCCGATGTGGTCATCTTCGACCGCTTTCTGTATGACGAACTCGCGAATTTAGACCTTCGGAACCCCGCCGCCCGGCTCTACATTCGGGCGGTCTCAGGCCTGGTACCGCGGCCGCAAATCAGTTTGTTTCTGGATGCCGACCCGGAGCAAGCCCGCGCTCGCAAACCGGAGTACCCGCTCGAGTTTCTGCACCTGAATCGGCGGGCTTACCTCGACCTGAGCGAGCTGCTGGGCGGCATCACAGTTATCCCGCCCATGCCTCTGCCGGAGGCGAAGGCAGAGGTCATGGGGCGTGTGGAAGCAGCGCTCGGCTTGCGCTTGTCGGCAAGGTAAGCGCTGCGTTCACCAGTACCGGATGGTCAGGTTGTCCAGATAGGTGGTGTTCGACGCCATCCGGTAATTGCCGTCCATCTGATAATTCGCGGTCATGCCGTACCACTGTTGCGGCACCTGGAACGCGGGATAAGTCCGGTTGATGCTATAAGTCTGGCCGTTCACGGCTATGGTCTTATACACCAGCGAGTTATCCCCCAGGCGCTCGACCCCGATGGTGACATGGTTCCACGCATGGTCGTTCAGGTTGCACGGCACGCCGGTCGAGTTCCAGTGGGCATTGCGGTTATCCCAAACGTCCCAGTCGCCGTCCGCCAAGTGGTTGCACTCCGTGCCCCACTCCATTCCCGCTCCGTCCATGTACATGTTAACGTCAAACTCGAGATCCTGGGTCACCGCCATATTCGTTACAAAAACATCCGCGTCGTACTGGAGATTGTGGATGTTGGGCAGGATTTTGCGATCATTGTCGGGCATATTTTGGGTCGTGCCCTGGCCGATCAGCTTATTGGACCATAGCACGTCTGAGTACGGTGTACTGCCGCCGATATCGAAGCGGGTCGCGTTGCCGCTGAGAGACGTGGAACCGATATGTTGGCTCATGTTCCAGCTGACGCCGTTGCACGGGGAACAAACGTCGTAAACGGGGGCGAGTTCTCCCCATTGGTTCCAGTTAGCGCTGGCCTGAATGGCAGATATCGCATTGCCGGCGGCGTTTGTTTGAGTCGCTTGGACATTCAATTGGATTTGCTGCGTAGAGGAGCTGCCGCAGTTATCCCATTCCTGCACGACTGTTCGTTGTGGCCCCGGGCTCAGATTGACCTGCTGGTTGAAAGATCCGCCCGGCGATACGGCCAGAAGCTGGTCGTTGGCATAGACGCCCATGGCAGCCACGCCCGCCGGGCAGCTGGTGGTGGCCGACGCGACAATGCCGACATTGCCCGCGACTGCGCTGTTGTTCGCCGGTGAAGTTATCGTTACACCGCTCTGCCGGCTGGCCGCCGTAACCTGCACTGGAGTGCCCGAGGTGCCGCCACAGTTATCCCATTCCTGCACATACGTGTTATGCACGCCTGCGGAAAGGGAAACGGACTGATTGAGGGAAGCGCCGCCCACTCGGTAGACCAGGTTGTTATCAACATAGACGCCGATCGCCGCGACGCCTTGTCGGCAAGCAGTCCATGCCGACGCAGAGTATTGGGCGCTGCCACCCACAGCGGCGCCGTTGGAGGGGGTGGACACGGTGACGGTTGCAAACGCAGGCAGCGCTGTTGGGAGCAGCAGCGTAAGGATAGACAGGAGGCGAGTTTTCATGATTCGGCCTTTGTAGGAAGTCAAAAAATGTTTGCTGCGATTCCGTGTAGGGGCAGTGCTCAAGGCGCAAAAACGTAGGTGCCGCATCCGCATCGCGGCAGAAACGGGAGATAGGCGGTGGCCGTTCCGGATGCCTTCTTGAAGGGTCAGTTCCGGAGCGTGTGGTTCGGGTTAGGGTAATTCAAGAGTTCAGTCCGCGGGGCTGCCGGGGGAGCGGCTCCGTGCTGCCTATTCCATGCGGCCTATATTGTTTTCGGCCCTTTTCTGTGTGGAGAAAGCTTCCACAACGGATAATACACAACGGAGTGCGGCCATCAAGAGGTTAAATGCGAAAATATCCCGGAAAATCTCAAATAAAAGCATCCTTTCGCGGAGCTGCGCAAATTGTGTTCGATCACCGAAGTATTGTCATAGCGCAAGGTACGAAATTACATTGCTCACCTGGTCGCACATTCGGATCTGCGACGGTTCCGGTGTTTACCGAAGCGGGACGTCCGAGAGGATTGCGACTGAGTCTGCTGAGTGCGACATGGCGTACAGCCTGTCGTTGTGGTCTAACTGCTTCAGGGCTGTGCTTGCTGCTTCCACTTAAGTAACGTCTAAGTCGAAATTGCGCGCCGAAGATCAGCTTCGCGAGTCGGCGGGGATTCGGCTCCGCGAAGAACCCCGACCGGTGAGAAACAGCAAACCCGGCTGGAGCGAATGGCCTCGCCTCGCTGGTAGACTCGCGGGGAGAACGGCTGAGGGTGAAAAGGATGCGAAGGGAAGTGCAGCGCCGGCTTGACGAGCTGGCCCGCAAGCGTCTAGGCAGGCCGCTCACGGGGCGAGTCGAGCGCTCGAGCCCCTGGGCGTTGCTGCTGTTCGCGGTCTCGGCTTTGCTTAGTTTGCTGCCCGGCGCGCTGGGCTCGGCCGGCGGCGGTTTTGCGGCGCTGCTGGGCACGGCTTTGGCGCTGCTCCTGTGGGTACTGCTGTGGCGATGGGCGCGCCAGCGGCTGCTTTGGACGGTGCGGAACCGCTTGGTTGCGACCTGCCTGCTGATGGGTCTAGCCCCGGTGGTGCTGTTCGGCACGCTGGCGGGCATTGCCGGCTACGTGTTGTCGGGCCAGTTCGCGACCAATACCGCTCGCTCCACGCTGGAGGAAGCGCTCGAGCGGGTGAAAACGAATGACGGCATTATGGTCGCGCCTTTGCTGCACGAGATTTCTCTCCATCCGGCGGCGGCCGGCTTCCCTCTGCCGCTCTTTCCTCTGGATGCCGGCGATGCGCCGCCGCAGACGCGCATGGCCATCGCTGTGTGGGACGGCGCGAAGCCGCTGCGCTTGGAGTCGCCGAAAGGTGTTGCCGAAGTGGAGGCCGCCCCATTTCCAGACGGGCCTCCGCCCGCGTGGCTGCACTCCGGCTTTCAAGGCGTGGTCGCGAGCGGCGGCAAACTCCTGCTTTGCTCCGCCATCTTCGCCGGGGATGACCGGCACACTTTGCTCATCGTCGCGACCTCGCCTCTGAACGCGAACGGTCTTGCCGCGATTGCGGGCGGGCTGGGTAACATCAGCATTTTGCCGATGCAGGAGGACGGCGCGCCGGGCTATAGTTTTCACCGCGCTCAGGGGGGCGCGATCGCTCGACCGGCGCATTTTTTTGACCCGCGCGTGTACTTCAGCGCGCCGCTGCACATCACGGAGTGGAGCACGGGAGCGGACCGGGTCGCGATGCTCGGAGTCGTTTCGCGCCCCAGCGTGCTGTACGGGCGCCTGTTAGCGGGCTCGGTGGGGGTGGGCGCGGTGGTGCGCGACGCGCTGCTTGCGGTCGCCGGCTTGTTCAGCCTGATAGAGCTGTTAGCGCTGCTGATGGCCGTGCGTTTGAGCCGCACCATTACCAACGCGGTCGCAGACCTGTACCGGGCGACCGGGGAGGTGGACCGCGGCAACTTCGCGCACCGTGTGCAGGTGCGCCGCGACGATCAGTTAGGGGCGCTCGCGACCTCGTTCAATGCCATGGCCGGCTCACTCAGCGAACTGCTGGAGCAGCAGCGCGAAAAAGAGCGCATGGAGAATGAGCTCGAGATCGCGCAGCAGGTGCAGAACAGCTTGTTCCCTCCTGGGCCGGTGCGCCTGCGTGGCTTTGAGCTGCACGGCGTGTGCAAGCCGGCTCGCACTGTGAGCGGGGACTACTACGATTTTCTGCTTGCCGGTGAAGGCGAGGTGTGCCTGGCGTTGGGCGACATCAGCGGCAAAGGGATCTCCGCCGCGTTGCTGATGGCTTCGCTCCACGCCGCGGTGCGTGCGTTTTGCTCTGCCGGCGACGGCAGTCCGGCGGAGTGTCCGTTCGCCTTTCGTCTTGCCCCGCCGGCCAATCTGCTGAGTCGTCTGAACCGGCACCTGCTGGCCAGCACCACGCCGGAAAAGTACGCGACACTGTTTCTGGGCTGCTACACAAGCGCCACGCGAGAGCTGCGCTACTCCAACGGCGGCCAGCTGCCTCCCCTGCTGCTGTGCGCCGACGGGCAAGTGAAACGGCTGGATTGCGGCGGCGCGGTGGTGGGGCTGCTTGATGGAATGGTGTATCAGGAGGCGAGTGTCACGTTGCATGAGGGCGACCTGCTGCTTGCTTATTCCGACGGCGCCACGGAGCCGGAAAACGGCTTCGGCGAGTTTGGAGAGGAGCGTCTGCTCGAAGCGGTGTGGAGCAAACGCAGCGAGCCGCTGGCGGCGATCTCAGAGCACGCGATGCGCGCGCTGGGCAGCTGGATCGGCGGCGCGGAGCAGCCGGACGACATCACGCTGGTGCTGGGGCGACAACTGTAATTTTGGACAGCGGCGCTGCGATGGAGCATTCTTGAAGTATGTCTTCGCTTCGAACAAATTTCCGCTTGGCCACGACGTTCGCAATGTGTTCGCTTGCGATGAGCGCGCAAAGTGCTCGCGCGCAAACCGCGCCCGCGCCGCAACGGCAAACCAGCACGCCGTACACCGGCAACCTTTCCGTTTTCGACTACAAGGACCGCGACAAAAAGCTGCAGATCGGGCGCGTGATGGATCTGCTTGGGATCGAGCCGGGCAAGGCCGTCGCGGATCTCGGCGCGGGCTCGGGCTGGTTCACGGAGCGCGCGGCCAAGCGTGTTGCGCCGGGCGGGGCTGTGTATGCGGAAGACATCAATCCCTCTGCTGTGCAGACCATCCGTGAACGCGCGAAGCAGGCGGGGCTCAAGGATGTGCACGCGATGCAGGGCACGCCGGACGATCCCGAGCTGCCGCGCGCGAGCGTGGATGCGGCGCTGATGTTGAAGATGTATCACGAGATCGCGCACCCTGAAGCGTTTCTGCACAATCTCAAGCCGGCGATGCGCCCCGGCGCGAAAATCGGTATCATCGACCGCAACGGAAACGGCGCCGACCATGGAGTAAATGAGTCGGTGGTGGTGCGCGAAATGAGCGAAGCCGGCTTTACGCGCGTGGGCCGATATGACTTTACCAAAGCAGATGGGCAGGATTATTTTTTAATTTTCCAAGCGAAGTAGCGCGCGCAAGCGACGCGTGTCACATGTGCGCAGCGAAGTGCAGGAGGCGATGTGCGACATACAGTGCCGCTCGCGCATCCAAGACCCACAGCTACTTGAGAAGCATCCGTCGCGCGTGTTCGCACTCGTCATGAGTGTTTCGATACAGGCCGCAACGTCGTGCAGAAAAAGGCGGAAGAACGACAGATGTTTGATTACCTGATTGTGGGCGCAGGTTTTGCGGGAAGTGTTCTGGCTGAACGACTGGCTTCCCAGAAGGACGCGCGGGTGCTGGTCATCGATAAGCGCGCGCACATCGGCGGCAACGCCTTTGATTTTTACAACGATGACGGCATCTTGATTCATCGCTACGGCCCGCACATTTTTCACACGAATTCGGCCAAGGTCTTCGAGTACCTGTCGCGCTTCACTGCGTGGCGGCCGTACGAGCACCGCGTAAAAACCAGCGTGGACGGCCAGCTGGTCACCATGCCGATCAACGTAGACACGCTGAATGCGCTGTACGGATTGCACCTGAGCTGCGGCGAGGTGGACGCCTTTCTCGCTTCGATCGCGGAGCCGCGCCAGGAAATTCGCACGTCGGAGGATGTGGTGGTGAGCCGCATCGGACGGGAGCTGTACACCAAGTTTTTCCGCAATTACACGCGCAAGCAGTGGGACCTCGACCCGTCGGAGCTTGATGCGTCGGTGACCGCGCGGGTGCCGGTGCGCTCCAACAAGGACGACCGCTACTTCACCGACCAGTTCCAGGCCATGCCGCTGCACGGCTACACTCGCATGTTCGAGCGACTGCTCGACAATCCGAATATCCATGTCATGCTCAACACCGACTACGCGGACATCAAAGACGAGGTGAGCTTCCGCGAGCTGATCTTCACGGGGCCGGTGGACGAGTACTTCGACTACTGCTACGGCAAGCTGCCCTACCGATCGCTCCGCTTTGAGCACCAGACGCACGACCGCCAAGTGTTTCAACCTGCCGCGGTAGTGAACTACCCGAACGAGCACGCGTACACGCGCGTAACGGAGTTCAAGTACCTGACCGGCCAGGAGCACGCAAAGACCAGCATCGTGTATGAGTATCCGACCAGCGAGGGCGACCCGTATTACCCGGTGCCGCAGCCGCAAAATGCCGAGCTGTACGCGCGCTACCGTGCGCTTGCCGATGCGCTGCCGTTGGTGCACTTTGCCGGCCGCCTGGGCACGTACAAGTACTACAACATGGACCAGGTCGTCGCGCAGGCGCTGAGCCTCTTTGCAAAGCTGAATACCGGGCGGGCTCTCCATGGTGAGAAGCGTCTCCTGTCCATCCCGGTCGAGCTGAGCGGGGAAGAGATGCGGGCAGCTAAGAGCGATGGGAACCGGGTGGCCTAGCTGATGGCCTTGGGCGCTGCGAGCACCGCGAAGCCGCAGGTATGGGGCGGTGCGGAGTACACCTGCAACCGAGTGGGAGACTGCTGGTTTGACCAGATGAACCTATCGGGCCACGCGATGCGCGCGCGCGATCTGGAGCAGTTTGCGGCGCTCGGCATCGAAGCGCTGCGGTGCGGGCTGCTGTGGGAGCGGCATGAAGCAGAGCCCGACTGGCAGTGGACCGACGCGTATCTGCTGGCCATGCGCGAGGCGGGCTTGCGGCCGATCGCCGGCCTGGTCCACCACGGCAGCGGGCCGGGGCACACCAGCCTCCTGGACCCCAACTTCGCGCCCAAGCTGGCCGCCTACGCGGGGGAACTGGCCGCGCGCTACCCTTGGATCGACGCCTAT
The DNA here is from genome assembly GCA_964246765.1 of uncultured Acidobacteriaceae bacterium. Taxonomy (GTDB): domain Bacteria; phylum Acidobacteriota; class Terriglobia; order Terriglobales; family Acidobacteriaceae; genus EB88. Next base: position 20,126 of record CAXTRW010000017.1, read on the forward strand.
ACGCCCGTAAACGAGCCGAACACGACGGCGCGCTTCGCCTGCCGGTACGGCGTCTGGTACCCGCATCACCAATCCCGCGAAAGCTACCTGCGAGCATTGCTGAACCAGACCCGGGCCACCGTGCTGAGCATGCAAGCGATTCGCGCCGTGCGTCCGGATGCCCAGCTGGTCCAGACCGACGATCTAGGACACGTCCGGTCCACGCCTGAGCTCGAGGCCACCTGCGACCTCATGAATGAGCGCCGCTGGCTCGGCTTCGATCTGCTCTGCGGAACGGTGGATCGCGGGCATCCGCTGTTCGATTGCTTGCGCGGCAGCGGACTCCAAGACCACGAGATTCTATGGTTTCGCGACAACCCTTGCCCTCCGGACGTGATCGGCGTGAACTACTACGTCACCAGCGATCGCTTTTTGGACCATCGGCGCGACCGGTACCCGCACCGGTGCCGTTCGGCCGAAGGGGCGTTTGCCGATGTGGAGGCGGTGCGGGTCGCCGGTGAGGCCATCCAGGGGTTCGGCGCGATTCTCGAAGAGGCGAGCCGCCGGTATGACCTCCCGGTCGCGATCACGGAGGTGCACCTGGGCGACCGCGTGGAAGAGCAAATTCGCTGGGCCGCGGAAGCGTGGGAAGCCGCGCTCGCCGCCGGGGCAGGCTGCGCCGCGGTTACGTTCTGGGCGCTGCTGGGTTCATATTTTTGGAGCTCGCTGGTGACCGCCGACAACGGGCACTATGAGCCGGGTGTGTTCGACCTCCGTTCCGGCCAACCGGCGCCGACCGCACTGTCGGAAATCGTTCGGCAGTGTGCCGACCGTCGCCCCCTGCGGCATTCCGCATTGGCCGAGGATGGCTGGTGGCGCCGCGCCTGCCGCATCCAGTACGAGCCGGACGCGGAGCTTGTCGCCTAGGTTTGCAGCAGGTGCTCTTTCCAAGCCGCTTCCGTGTGCGATCCCTGGTCGGGCACCATGCCGCTGGTGGCTTTCGCCAGCTCCTCCCACTGCGCCTTCGGGGTCCGGTCGGCATACAACAGTCCGTTGGCTTCCTGGAAAGTATCGGTGAACTGCGTGTAGCAGAACCCGGCCAGCGCGGGCAGGCGGCGCACGGTTTCGAGCAGCGTCCGGTAGCGCTCCAGGAACTGCTCGGAGGACTCGGACCGCGAGTAGCCCCAGGTTTCCTGCCGGTCGGCGCTGAGGGCGATGCCGCCGAACTCGGTCAGCACGATGGGCTGGCAGCCTGGTACGGCTTCGCGGCTCAGCGTGAGCTGGCGGCCGCCCGGGCGCTCGCGCTGGAACAGCTTGGCCTCCACATCGTGAATGCGATAGCGCAAGCCGATGCGCTCGGGCGTGTCGTCGTAGTCGTGAATCCCGATGATGTCGGTCGCAACGCTTTCCCATCCGTCATTGCCGATGACCGGCCGGCTGGGGTCGATGGCTTTGGTGAGGTGGTACAGCGACTGCACATAGTGCCGCTGCGCCGGGCTTTCCGGCAGATCCGGCACGCCCCAGCTTTCGTTGAACGGCACCCAGGCCACGATGCAAGGATGGCTGCGGTCGCGCTGCAGCACCTCCAGCCACTCGCGGGTGAGCCGGTTGATGGATTTGGTGGTATACCGGTAGGCGCTGGGCATCTCCTCCCATACCAGCAGGCCCATGCGGTCGGCCCAGTACAGGAAGCGGGCGCACTCGATCTTCTGGTGCTTGCGGACGCCGTTGAAGCCCAGGCGCTTGGCCAGCTCGATGTCGCGGATGATCGCCGCGTCGTCGGGCGCGGTGATGCCGGACTCGGGCCAGTAGCCTTGGTCCAGCACCAACCGCAGGTTCAGCGGCCTGCCGTTGAGCAGGAAGCGGTCGCCCTGGGTCGAAACCGAGCGCAGCGCGGTGTAGCTGTGGACCGTGTCCAGAACCACGCCGTCCGCGTCGCAAAGCTCGACGTCGGCTTCAATGAGCGTCGGCGCGGCCGGTGACCAAAGCAGTTCGTTGCGATAGTCGTCCACCCCCGGGTCGGAAAGCGCGATCCGCCGGTGGACCTCGCCGGCAATAACGCGGTAACGGTCTTCGGCGATCACCGCGCCCGCGGCGGACAGGCACACCCGCAAGGTGAGGGGCGAGCGTCCGCGCTGGGCCTGGTCCTCCTCGAGGCTGCCCCCGGTGGTGCGTCCGTCTACTACAAGCGCCTCGAGCGCGATTTCCCAGCGCTCCAGCGAGGTGGCCCAGTGCAGGGCATGGATGCGGGTGGCGGGCACCGTTTCCAGCCACACCGCCTGCCAAATCCCGGTTGTGCGCGGGTACCAGATGGAGTGCGGCTCGAGCTTCCAGTCCTGCTTTCCGCGGGGTTTGGCCAGGTCCGCCGGGTCGTCCTCGGCGCGAACCACCACCTCCTGGACTGGCCCGTCGGCGAGCGCGTCCGTGATGTCCGCGCCGAACGGGGTATAGCCGCCCTCGTGCACCGCGACCTGATGGCCGTTGACCCACACGGTCGCTCGCCAGTCCACGGCTTCAAAGTGCAACCACAGCCGCTCCCCGAGCCCCAGCGGCGCCTGGTTCCAGGTGCGGCGGTACCAGACAGCCGAGTAGAACCCTGTATCTCCAATGCCGCTGGCCTCGGTTTCCGGGCTGAACGGGACGGCGATGTGCGCGTCCCATTCCACCTCGTCGGGCAGCGAACACAGCTTGGCGCGCCCGTTGCAAAACTCCCAGTCCCCATTGAGCAGGCTCCAGCGATCTCGCCGCATTTGCGGGCGGGGGTGGGGCAGCTCGGCTTCCACTTCCTGCGGTATGCCTTCCATATGCTTTAGAGAAATTGTGACAGAAGTGAGCGCGTTGCGAGGTTGGAAATCGTGACTTTAGTACCGTGTGGCTCAGGAAACCTGCGGGCCCTCGGCAACGCCTTCCCCGGGCAGGGTCAAGGTGAACACAGTGCCGCTGCGGCCCGGCTCGGTCGAGCTGCGAACATGCATAGTTCCGTTGTGCTTGGCAACGATCTCCGCGCTGAGCCATAGGCCGATGCCTGAGCCCACCGCGCCTTTGGTCGTGAAAAACGGCTCATACATGCGCTTGCGAGCGTCCTTCGGAATGCCGGAGCCGGTGTCGGCAATGGTGATCCGCACCGCCGGCTCGCCCGTCTTCCAGAGGGTCGCCGAGCGCACCCGGACCCGCAAGGCTCCGCCGCCGCCCATCGCGTCTATGGCATTGCCGATCAGATTGGCCAGCACTTGGCGGATTTGCCCGTCAAAGCAGCGGAATTGCGGCGTATCCTGCTGCTCCATCCGCACTTCCACGCCATTTTGCTTCAGTTTCTGCCCAAACAGCTCCAGAACCGTCTGCACCAGCTCGCCGGGCAGGCAAACCTCCGCCCGGCTGGTTTTGCGATGAAATCGCAACGTTTGCAGCGCGATCCGCGAAACCCGCGCGGTTTCCTCCTCCGCCATCGCAATATAGTGCCGGACCTGCTCAAGGTCGTCGCTGTGCATGGCTAAGTAGTGCAGGTTCACGATGGATTCGAGCGGATTGTTGATCTCGTGGGCGATCGAGGCGGACAGCCGCCCCACCAGAGCCAAGGCGTCGTTTTCGCGCAGGGCCTGCTCGGCGCGCTTGCGGTCGCTCAGATTTTCGTGCAACGAAAACAAACGCGCCGGGCCGCTCGCGCCGGACGGGAAGACCGAAAGGGAAGTGCGCATCCACACCGGGTTGCCGCTTGTGTGGACGAAGCGGTGCTCCGCGGTGAAGGAGCGGCCGCGATCAGCCAGCAGGCGCTCTACATCGGGTCGCATCGACGCATAATCAGCGGCATACATCAGGTCGAAGATGCTGCGCGCGTCGATGCTGGCGCGGGTATGGCCCAAAGCGGTATACAGAGCGGAGTTGACTTCCACAATCCGCCCGCGAGCATCGCTGATCGCGGCGCCGGTTGCGGCGTGTTCCAGGGTGCGGAACAGCCAGGCATCGCGGTCGGTGCCCTGCCTCTCTGCGTCCCTCGCCTCGATCATTCTGCTCGGCCCTCGTGTACTTAGCAGCATGGATGCGAAGTGCGGGCGAGCCGGTTTTCGATCGCTTCCGGCGCGGGCTTTTGCCAAGTGTCCCGCCGCAGGTGCAAACTATAGTGGTAGCCGCGTGAGAGTAGAGCGGTGCAGAAAGAGTTGCCCGCCGCCTCATGTGGATCGTCAAGATCGCGCTCGACCGCCCATACACGTTCATCGTGTTGGCCCTGCTTATCCTCATCGCGAGCCCGGTTGTGATCCTCCGTACGCCCACCGACATCTTCCCCAACATCGATATCCCGGTGATCGCGGTCAACTTTCTCTATACGGGCCTGTCCGCCGAAGAGTTTGAAGGGCGGATTACCAGTCCATACGAGAAGGCCATCACCACTCTGGTCGACAATGTCGAGCACATCGAGTCGACTACCTATAACGGCCAGACCGTGGTCAAGATTTTTCTCCAGCCCGGCGCGAGCTTGGACACCGCCAACGCTCAAGTCACCGCTGCTTCGCAGTACCAGCTCAGGCAAATGCCCCCGGGCACGCTGCCGCCGGAAATCATCAACTTCTCCGCGTCCAGCGTGCCCGTGCTGCAGCTGGGCATTTCGGGCCAGGGCTTGTCGGAGTCCCAACTAAACGATTACGCGACCAACTTCATCCGCACCCAACTCACCACAGTGCCCGGTGTCGTGATTCCGCTGACCTACGGCGGCAAGCAGCGGCAGATCACCGTGAGCATGGAGCCGGAGCGGATGCAGGCCAAGGGCGTCGCGCCGCTCGACCTGCTGAACGCCATACAGTCGCAGGATTTGGTCCTGCCCTCGGGCACGGCCAAGATCGGCGCCAGCGAGTATGACATCACCACCAACGCCTCGCCGCAAACCGTCGGCGAAATTTCGGACCTGCCGATAAAACAGGTCAACGGCGCGACCGTCTATGTGCGCGATGTCGCGACCGTGAGCGACGGCTTCCAGAACCAGACCAACATCGTGCGGCAAGATGGCCGCCGCGGCGTGCTGATCAGTATTTTGAAGAACGGGGCCTCCTCGACTTTGTCCGTGGTGTCGGGTGTACGCGCGATGCTGCCCCGGGTCAAGACGCTCGTTCCCCCGCAGGTGAAAATCTCGCCGCTCGCCGACCAGTCCGTTTTTGTGCGCGCGGCGGTCCAGGGAGGCATTCGCGAGGCGGTCATCGCGGCGGCTCTTACGGGACTCATGATTCTGCTCTTCCTCGGCTCCTGGCGCTCGACCCTGATCATCGCGATCTCGATCCCGCTCTCGATCCTCAGCTCGATCATCATCCTCAGCCTGCTCGGCGAGACCATCAACACCATGACCCTCGGCGGCCTGGCGCTGGCGGTGGGCATCCTGGTTGATGACGCGACGGTCACGATTGAGAATATCGAGCGGTTTATCGAGGAAGGCTACGAGCTGCGGCAAGCCATCCTCGACGGCGCGGCCCAGATCGCCGTTCCCGCGCTGGTTTCCACGCTGTGCATCTGCATCGTGTTCCTGCCCATGTTTTTCTTGAACGGCGTGTCGCGCTTCCTGTTCGTGCCGCTGGCCGAGGCGGTGGTATTCGCGATGCTCGCCTCCTACGTCCTGTCGCGTACGCTCGTGCCCACGCTCGCGATGTACTTCCTGCGCATCCACCACCCGGCGCCCTCGCGCAACCCTCTGGTGCGCTTCCAGCAGTGGTTTGAGCGCGGCTTTGAGCGCACCCGCGCGGGCTACCAGGGGCTGCTCACCCGCCTGGTGCTGCGCCGCGTAGTTTTCTTGCCGGCGTTCCTGCTCGCTTGTCTGTGCGCGTTTCTGCTGGTTCCTTTTCTGGGCCAGGATTTCTTCCCCAGCACCGACTCGGGCGAGTTCATCCTCCACGTCCGCGGCAAAACCGGGCTGCGCATTGAGGAGACCGCGCGCCTGTGCGACCTGGTCGAGGCGCAAATCCGCCGCACCGTCCCCGCGGGCGAGCTCGACAGCATTCTCGACAACATCGGCCTGCCGTACTCGGGCTTCAACACCATGCACTCCACCTCCGGCCTGGTGG
>CAXTRW010000018.1:0-25261 GCA_964246765.1 uncultured Acidobacteriaceae bacterium
CTCGCGTCGGCCGGGCCGCGCGCTTCCGCGCCCAGGCCGGGGTTGGCGCCCATGAGGTCGATCAGCGTCACGACCGGGCGGTGGAACTTTTCCGCCAGCTGCATCGCGCGCAGGGCTTTGCGGTAGCCTTCGGGGTCGGGCATGCCGAAGCGGTGAGCGATCTTCTCCTTGGTGGTGCGGCCTTTTACGTTGGCGATCACCAGCACCTCCTCACCCCGAAAGCGGGCAAAGCCGCAGCGGATGGCGGGGTCGTCGCCGAAAGTCCGGTCGCCGTGAATCTCGGCGAAATCGGTGAAGAGTTGCTCGACGAAAAACACAGGGTCGGGGCGCTGCGGATGGCGGGCGAGCTCGGTCTTGGCCCAGCGCTCCACGGAGGCGGGCTGGGGTTTGTCTGGGGCGGTGGGAGGCGCGGTCTTGCTCGGCATTGCAGACATTGTACGCGGGCCTTAGTCCATGACCTGTACGGCGCCGCGGCCCAGAAGGGTTTCGGCGCGGTCTATGAAGGCGCGGTCCGCGGCGACCAGGATGCCGGCCGGTTCGAGCACCACGCAGTACTCGCCGCGCTGCTCGAGGTTGATCATCACGCGGCCGGGGCCGGGCGAGGAGCCGAGCATGCCTTTCAGCTCCGTCAGGGTGGCATCGCTCGCGATATCGAGCTGGACCTTGATGCGCAGGTTTTTCGGCAGGCGCACCTTAAGGTCTTCGATGGGCTGGATGGACGAAAGACACAGCTTATTGGCCGCTTCCTCCTCCGCCCGCAGCGCGCCTCGGACCACCACGGGAACTTCGATTTTGAGGCTTTCGGCGAGCGCGGCGTAGTCCTTGGGGAAGCAGATGAGGTCGATTTTGCCGACCGTGTCTTCGAGTTGGGCCTGGGCGTAGAGCTCGCCGGAGCGCTTGGATTTTTGCACCTTGAGGCCCACGATGACGCCCGCGATCTGCACCTCGTCGCCCTTTTCGCCGCGGCGGGTGGGCGCGGGCGAGGGCTTCATTTCGAGCGCGGTCGCGGTGTCGACGACGCCGGGGATGTTGCGGAGTTTGTCGGCGTATTTGTCGAGCGGGTGGCCGGAGACGAAGAAGCCGAGCACCTCTTTTTCGGCGGCCAGGCGCTCGTTCTCGTCCCAGTCGGGCACGTTCGGGAGCGCGTCGGTCGCCGCGGCCGCGGCGGGGTGGTCGTCGAAAATACCGAACAGCCCGTGCTGGCCGCTGGCGAGGTCGCGCTGGGCTTTCTGGGCGCGTTCGTTGGCCTTGTCGATCGCGGCGATCAGCTGCGCGCGGCGGCCGAACGCGTCCAGCGCGCCGGCCTTGATCAGCGACTCGAGCACGCGCTTGTTCATCAACCGCAGGTCGACCTGCTCGCAAAAATCCCAGAAGCTGCTGAACGGCTTTTTGTTTCGCGCCTCCAAAATGGAGTCGATCGCGTTGCGGCCCACATTTTTGATCGCAGTGAGCCCGAAGCGGATCGCCTCGCCGTTAGGCGTGAAGTCCGCGCCCGAAAGCGTGACATCCGGCGGCTGGACGTCGATGCCGAGCTCGCGGCACTCCTTGATGTACTTGACCACATTCTCGGGCTTGGAGATTTCGCTCGTCAGCAGCGCGGCCATGAACTCGACCGGGTGGTGGGTTTTGAGGTAGGCGGTGTGGTAGGCGAGCAGGGCGTAGGCGGCGGAGTGGGACTTATTGAACCCGTAGCCCGCGAACTGCTCCATCAGGTCGAAAACTTTTGTGACAGTGTCTCGCCGGAAGCCCTTTTCAGACGCGCCCGAGACGAAGCGCTCGCGCTGCTTCGTCATCTCCTCCAGGTTCTTCTTGCCCATCGCCCGGCGCAGCAGGTCGGCCTCGCCCAGCGAGTAGCCGGCGACCGCGTTGGCGATCTGCATCACCTGCTCCTGGTAGACGATGACGCCGAGGGTTTCCCTGAGGATCGACTCCATCGGGGGCAGGTCGTACTCGACCTTGCGGCGGCCCCACTTGCGCTCGATGAAGTCGTCGATCATGCCGCCCTGGATGGGGCCGGGGCGGTACAGGGCGTTGAGCGCGGTGAGGTCTTCGACGGACGTAGGCTTGTAGCGGCGGAGCACGTCGCGCATGCCGCCGGACTCGAACTGGAACACGCCGGACGTAAGCGCGCGGTGGAACACGCCCTCATAAGTTTTCTGGTCGTCGAGCGGGATCAGGTCAAGGTCGAGCTCGATCGATTCGGCGCGCAGCAGCTTGAGGCAGTCGTCGATGACGGTCAGCGTGGTCAGGCCCAGGAAGTCCATCTTGAGCAGGCCCAGCTTTTCAATCGCCTTCATGTCGTAGGCGGTCACGATTTCGTCGTTCTTCGAGCGCGCCACCGGAACCAGGTCCGTCAAAGGCCGGGGCGCGATGACCACGCCGGCCGCGTGGACGCCCGCGCCGCGCACCAGGCCTTCAAGCTTGAGCGCGGTGTCGATGACCTCGCGCATCTGCGGGTCTTTGTCGTACGCCTCTTGCAGCGGAGGCGAATCCTTCAGCGCTTGCTCGAGCGTGATCCCGATGGTCGGCGGGATCATTTTGGCGATCTTGTCCACATCGCCGTAGGGCAGGTCTAAGGCTCGACCGACATCCTTGATGGCCGCCTTTGCAGCCATCGTATTGAAGGTGATGATCTGCGCGACCTGCTCGCGGCCGTACTTGCGCGTGACGTAGTCGATGACCTCGCCGCGGCGGTTCATGCAGAAGTCGATGTCGATATCGGGCATGCTCACGCGCTCGGGGTTGAGGAAACGCTCAAACAGCAGTGCGTTCTGGAGCGGATCGACGTCGGTGATCTCCATCACATACGCGACCAGCGACCCCGCCGCCGAGCCGCGCCCCGGGCCCACGGGGATGTCGTGCTCGCGCGCGTAACGGATGAAGTCCCAAACGATGAGGAAGTAGCCGGGGAACTTCATGGCCTTGATGCAGTCGAGCTCGCGCTCCAGCCGCGCGCGGTAGTCGGCGATGGGGGAGCGGAGTTTGCCCGTGGTTTCGAGGTGCTTGATGCTGGTGTTGAGGCGTTTTTCGAAGCCCTCGCGGCACACCTGCTCGAAAAACGTGTCGACGGTGTGGCCGGGGGGGACGGCGAACTCGGGGAACGGGTTCTCGACCTTGTTGAGCTTGAGCTGGCAGCGCTCGGCAAATTGCATGGTCCGGCTGACGACTTGGGGCGCGAAGGAGAACAGCCGCTCCATCTCGTCCGCGGTCTTCACGTAAAACTCGTCGGAGTCGAACTTGAAGCGCTTGGGGTCGTGGATGGACCCGGCGGTTTGCACGCAGAGCAGGATTTCGTGCGCGTGGTGGTCGTCTTCGCACAGGTAGTGCGAGTCGTTGGTTGCGACCAGAGGTATGTCGAGGTCGCGCTCCAAACGGAACATGTCGTTCTGGATTTTCTTGTCCAGGTCCATGCCGTGGTCCTGGATTTCGAGGAAAAAGTTCCCGCGGCCGAAAATATCCTGATACTGCGAAGCCGTGCGTTTCGCGCCCTCGTAGTTGTCCTTGATCAAGTGCTGCGAAAGCTCCCCCGCAAGGCAGCCCGACAGCCCGACCAGGCCCGCGGAGTGCTCGGCCAGGTATTTTTTCGAGATGCGCGGCTTGCGGTAGAACCCGTGCAGCGAGGCCTCGGAGGTGATGCGCACCAGGTTGCGGTAGCCTTCCTCGTTTTCCGCGAGCACCAGCAGGTGGTTGTAGTCGTCCCCCTGCGGGTCGGCGCGGTGGTCGTCCTTTTGGCAGATGTACAGCTCGCAGCCCAGGATGGGCCTGATCCCCTGCTTCTTCGCCGCCTCAAAAAAATGAACCGCCCCGTAGATGTTGCCGTGGTCCGTGATGGCGACCGAGGTTTGCCCGATGTCCTGGACGCGCTTGACCAGCTTGTCCACGTCGCAAGCGCCGTCGAGGAGGGAAAAGTCGGTGTGGAGGTGCAGGTGGGTGAATTCGGCCATGGGTCTGGCTCTAGTTTAGTTCCCGGAGGGCGGCGTGGCGCTCCGGTGGAACGCTGCGGAAAACCGGGGCCGGAATTGCAAAATTGCTGTACCCTGAACGCATGGCAGCCCAGGCAAAACTGATCACGCTTGAGGAGTATCTCAGGACCAGCTACCATCCCGACGTCGAGTACATTGACGGCCGCCTGGAGGAGAAGCCCATGGGAAGTTTCGACCACGGTTTTCTTCAAGGCTTGCTGTTCGGGTGGTTTCTCAAACACAAGCAGGAGTGGGGGATTCTGCCCACGCTCGAAATGCGTACGCGTGTGACGGATGCCCGAGTGCGCCTACCGGATGTTGTCGTCGATAAGGCCAGACTTCATGAGCGGGTGCTGGTTGAGCCTCCCCTGCTTGTCATCGAGGTGCTTTCTCCGGATGACACTTACTCCGCTTTGCAGAAGCGCTCCAAAGACTACCAGGCTATGGGCATCGCCAATATCTGGCTGATCGACCCCGACACCCGGACGGCGCGATCCTGCGAAGGCACGTTTTGGGTCGAGCGGGAGCGGTTGGAGATCGAGGGAACGGCGATTTATCTGGATGTCCCTGCGCTCTTCGCTGCGCTTGATTCGGGCGAGCCGCTCTAGCAAACAAATCGATAGCCGATGGGATAAATCCTGAGCTAACATCTGGGTCACTATGGAAATAGCCCAGGGTCAGAAAGACGTGCGAACCGTTTTCATCGGAGGGTTCGCGGGACAACTCGTATCCAGCGCGATCTGGTTTGCCTCCGCCGCCTGCATGACCTGGTACTCCTTTCGCACAGCTGTCGTGGTGCTTGTTGCAGCGGGCTTCTTCATTTTTCCATTGACGCAACTACTGCTGCGATTGCTTGGGGGTCCCCACGCATTGCCCAAGGGCCATCCCATGAACGCTTTGGGAATGCAGGTGGCGTTTACGTTGCCGCTGACGCTCCCTGTCGTCTTCGCGGCGACGGCCTATCGTCATGAGTGGTTCTACCCCACGTTCATGATTGCTCTCGGCGCTCACTATCTGCCGTTTATCTTCATGTACGGGATGTGGCAGTTTGGAGCCCTTGCCGCTCTACTTCTCGGATCCGGCGTGGCTCTCGGCATGTACTCTCCAACGAACGCGAGTATTGGTGGTTGGCTTACAGCGTTGCTGCTTTTGGTGTTTGCTTTCGTAGGTCGCCATGTTGCGCTGTCCAGGTCGTCAGCAGGCGCGCTCGCACGCACTCCTGTTTCAGAGTCCTAGGCAAGCAGCAGTGGTTTCTGCCACCCGCTCCAACTCCGCCCGCGTGGTCAGCACATCCGGGCACACGCGCACGCCGCCGCCGCGCTCGTCCACGGTGATTCCCTGCTCGCCCAGCGCCCGCACCAGCTCCGGCGCGCGGGGGCTCGGGATGGTCAGGAACGCCCCATGCTCCGCGTCGCCGCCCTGGCTCTCGATTCCCCGCGAAGCCAGCAGCCCGCGCAGGTACTGGAGCTGCCCGCGCGAGTAGGCCCGGAGCCGGTCTACCCCGATGGCCTGCGCGAACGCGAGCCCGCTCCGGGTTTGGAAGTACGCGAGCAAGGCGGGCGAGCTTTCAACCCACCCGTCGCCCCCGGGGCGCAGCGCGGGACCGCCCGGGGCCCAGGGGTCGCTCCCCGGCGCCATGCCGAACCAGCCTACGTCGAGCGGGCGCGCCCGGTCGGCCAGGTGCGGGGCGAGCGCCAGAAACGCCAGCCCCTCGCCGCCGCGCAGGTACTTGTAGCAGCCTCCGAGGAGGGCGTCGCAGCCTAGGTCTTGCATGCGAAAGGGCAACGCACCGACCGAGTGGTAGGCGTCCACCACGAGCAGCGCCCCGCGCGTCCGGCACTCCGCCCCGAGCTCCGGGAGTCCGGAAAACACCTGCCCGTCGCGATAAAACACATGCGACACCACCACCAGCCGCGCTTCCGGCTCCCGCCTTAGCACCTCAACTACGCACCCGGCCGTCCAGCGCCCGTTGCTTTCAGGCTCAGCCCGCACCACTCGCAAGCGTCCCAGCGCCGCATACTGCGCCAGCACTACCGCCACCGAGCTGAACTCGCCCTCGGTCGTAATCACCGTCGCGCCCGCGGGCAGCGTGTTCAACACAGCCCGCAGCCCATGCCCCGCCGACAGCTTCGGGATCACGCAGTCTGGCCGCTCCATCCCCAGCAGCCCGGCAATGCTCGCCCGAAAGCGCGCCTCCTCGCCCAGCCAAAGCTCCCAGCCATTGCGCAGCCGCTCCGCCCACAGCTGGGCGCCTTCCTGGAGATCGTCAAAGACCTGGTCGAGCGGCCGCCCCAGCGAGTGCCCCAGCAGGTACACGCCGCCTCGCGCAAGCGTGCGCGAAAACAGCGGCCGCACCCAACGCGCGATTCCCTTCTCCGTCAGCGGCCCGGGGCCGAGCCGCTCCACTGCATCCTCGATCCGCAAGCGAAAACTCCTATGCGCCGCACTGGAGGGAATGGTACCGTACCCCACATGCGCTTCCTTCTGCCTGCCGTCCTGTGCGCCGCCACGCTCGCGGGCGCACAGCAAACGCCCACAGCCGTCCCGCCCCAGCCCGTGACTCCCTCTCCCGCACAAAACCAGCAAAAAGAGCTCGACCACTGGCGCTCGGTCGCCACCGACTACGGCCAGCTCGACCGCTATGCCCAAGCCAACGCCGCCCTACCCCCGGCTGTACCCAACCCGCCGCGGGTGATCTTCTTCGGCGACTCCATTACCGATGGCTGGCACCTGGACCAGAGCTTCCCGGCCAAGCAGTACATCAACCGCGGCATCAGCGGCCAAACCACGACGCAGATGCTGGTGCGCTTCCGCCAGGATGTAATCGACCTCCATCCGGCGGTGATCGTGGTGCTCGCGGGCACCAACGACCTGGCCGGCAACGTCGGCCCCGAATCGCTGGAGCAGATCGAAGCCGACTGGGCGACCTTCGCCGACCTGGCCCGGGCGCACGCCATCAAGGTTGTTTTCTCGTCCGTCACGCCAGTCAGCAGCTACGGCCCGGCAGGCGCGAGCATGCTCGCCGGGCGACCCCCGGCCAAGATTCTGGAGCTCAACGCCTGGCTCCGGCAGTTCTGCGCCGATCACGGACTGGTTTACCTCGACTACTACCCCGCCATGGTCGATTCGACAGGCATGATGCGGCGCGAGATTTCTAACGACGGCCTCCATCCAAATGCTGCCGGGTATGCGGTGATGGCACCGCTGGCGCAAAAAGCAATCGACGCCGCCTTGGCTGCTCCCCCGCTGCCGCCGCCGCTTCCAGCCGGGCATTGATTTGCTATACTCAGCCAACAAGCGGAAGTGGTGAAATGGCAGACACACCATCTTGAGGGGGTGGCGCCGAGAGGCATGCGGGTTCAAGTCCCGCCTTCCGCACCAATGTTCTGGCCCCAGCCCTGAGGAAACATGACGATCCTGCTCACCATCATCCACGTAGTGCTGTGCCTGTTCCTGATCGGAATCATCCTGCTGCAGCAGGGCAAAAGCGGCGACCTCGCCAGCGCGTTCGGCGGCCAAGGTTCGCAGACCGCGTTTGGCCCGCGCGGGGCTTCCAACATCCTGTCCAAAACGACCACCTGGTGTGCGGTCGCATTTATGCTTACGTCCATCGGGCTCACCGTCCTGATGCAGCGCAGTTCGTCCGGGAATCACTCGGTGCTGTCCGGCGCCAAAACCACCCACAGCACGCCGGCTAGAAAGTAGTTCTAGAGCTCCCTCGGGCTCGGCCCGTGCCGCCGCAGCAGTTCGTCGATGTCCGTGGCCGTCTTGGACCGCCAGGTCTCCTCCAAGCTCACCTTGACCTCCGACCCGTTCGTCTCCACTTCCTTGTACACATAGGAGAGCACCCGGTCCCCAGGCTCGTCGGCCCAGGTATTGCCCTTGCCCTGCACCCGGGTTGAGCCCTTCTGCCACCCCGCCGCAGTCAGGTGCCACTCCGTCCATTCGTTTCGAATCGCCATGCACCCATTATAAAAACCCGCGCGCGCCGTATCATGGAGAGCGATGCGCCCGTTCCTTCGCGAAACCTGGCCAGTCGGCCTGCTCGGCTGCAACTGCACCCTCCTGGGCGACCCCGCGACCGGCGAGGCCATTGTGGTCGACCCCGGATTGGCCGAGGGCGGCTGCCCCATGCACCTGATGAAAAGGCTTCAGGGCCTCGGGCTCAAACTGCGGCAGATCGTGATCACCCACGCGCACATCGATCACGTTGGGGGCGCGCTGATCCTCAAGCAGGCCACCGGCGCGCCCATTCTGATGCACCACGCCGACCTGCCCCTGCTTGAAATGATGCCGCTGCAAGCCGGCTGGCTCGGGATCGAACCGCCTCCTGTAGCCCCGCCCGACGCGCTGCTCGAAGACGGCGCCCGCGTCGGCCTGGAGACCCTCCACGGCCTAGTGCTGCACACGCCCGGCCACACCGAGGGCAGCGTTTGCCTCCATTTCCCAGAGCAACGGCTGTTGCTCGCCGGCGATACTCTGTTTCGCAACTCCATCGGCCGCACCGACCTGCCCGGCGGCGACGGCCGCAAGATTCTGCGCTCCATCGCGGACCGGCTGCTGCCCCTGCCGGAGCGGACCCTGGTGGTGCCGGGCCATGGAGAGGAAACCACCCTCGGCGCGGAGCGAGACGGCAATCCATTTTTGCGCGGACTTTCCTAAATCACTGCTTAGATCGCTGCGACCAAGTGCGCAACGCCGAGACGAAACAGCTCCGGTTCCGACAGGAGGCTGACCACCACCCAGCCCCGCTCCGGCAACCCGAACGCCGAGCCGGGGTGCACCAGCACGCCCCTCTCCACGAGCAGCCGCTCCGCCCACCGCTCGCTTTCCTCGAGGGCAGGCGCCCGCAGCACCGAGTACCATCCGCCGTCCGCGCTCATCCGAGTAACCGGGACCCCCGGTTCCGCCAGCAGCTCGTCGAACATTCGGAGGTTCCCCGCGACGCGCTCCCGGATAGCCCGTTGCACCACGGACGCGCTCCCCAGCCAACCGGGCAGCGCAAGCTGCGCGGGCGCGCTGACCGACAAGAAAGCATCCGCAACGATTTCGAGCCGTGCCAGCGCCTCTTCGCGCTCAGGCCCCAAAACGGCGAGCCACGACAGCTTCATCTGCGGCAGCGCGGCGATTTTGCTCAACCCGCTCAGCACAAACGTAAGCGCCGGGTGCGCCCCCTGGGCGAAGCTTCGCGCCGGCCCGCTCCAGCTGTAGTCAAGAAAAACCTCATCCACCAGCAGCGCCAGCCCATGCCGGACACACACTGCTTCGAGCGCCGCGCGTTCGGCGTCGCTGACGAAGTGCCCCGTAGGGTTGTTCGGATGGACCAGGGCCACGGCGCGCGTGCGTGGGCCGATGCGGGCCTCCAACGCCCCCGGCTCGATCTGCCAGCCATGCTCGTACACCAGCGGATAGGGCACGAGTCGAACATCGTCCAGCGCCGCTAGATACTCGAACAACGGATAGCTCGGGGTAGCGATCAGGACTTGGTCGCCGGGGTCGCACAACAGGCGAAACAGAAAGCTGTAAGCCTCGCTGGTGCTCGCGCACAGGCACACCTGCTCGGGGCCGACCGCCGCCCCGCGATCCCGGTAGTAGCCCGAAACCGCTTCCCGCGCAGCCGGGCGCCCAAACGGCTGCGGGTCGTATCCGAGCAGCGCGTCGCCAGCGTCCATAAGCGGCCCGAGCACCGCCTGCGGGTCCATCCCCAGCCCGCAGCGCGTGGGGTTCGCGGCCGTTAGGTCCAGCACCGGCAGCCCCAGGGCGCGCCGGGCAAGCACCGCCCGCGCGAGCGGCGACTCTTCCCTATCCCACGCTGTTCTGCTGGAAAACCGTGGTCCGTTCATGCAAGACCATCTTTGCACCCCGGCGCCGTCCCGCATAATAGCCATGAGGAAAGCGATGGCCCTTCAAGCAGTGGTTTTCGATTACGGCATGGTTCTGAGCACGGCGCAGGAACCGGCAGCGCTGGCGGCCCTGAAACAGATCACTCGGCTGGACGATGCGGCCTTCGACGCGCACTACTGGCGCTACCGCCACCGCTACGACCTGGGCGAGCTGAACGGGACCAGCTTTTGGCAGGCCATCTCCCGCGACGCCTCGCTCGGGCTTAACTCTTCCGAGATAACCCGGCTGATCGAACACGACGTGGTCATGTGGTCCACGCTGAACGAAACCATGCTGCGCTGGGTGGCCGCGGTGCAGGACGCGGGGCTGCGCACGGCCATTCTGTCGAACATGGGCGAGGAGCTGCTCCGGTACATGCGGCAGGAGTTCGGCTGGCTGGGCCGCTTCGACCACCACACCTGGTCTTGTGAGCTCGGCATCGGCAAACCCGACCCGGAGATTTATCGCTACACCTGCCGGGAGCTTGGGGTTGCGCCCGGGGAGGCGCTTTTTCTGGATGACAAGCCGGAGAATATCGCGGCCGCGGAGAGCGTCGGGATGCAGGCGATCCAGTTCACCACAGCCGAGGCGCTGGAAGCGGAGCTGGAACGGCGCGGGCTGCTTGCGACCCTTCCCGCGCCGCTCGCAGCGAAACAGCGCGCCTGACTTGCCCCGGTTGTCCGAACCGCCCTCGTGCGCGTTTTACCGGACATCTCGTTCCAGCGTGGACAGCTTCCCACAATGCGACTTGTGAGGACCACTCGTAGTCGTCGGCACGCGCGTTCCTTGCGAACAACGAATCCACGAGTCGAGGAATGGCTACTTCGTCTCTGCTAATACCTTTCTGAAGCTCGGCGCTGGCTTCTCTTCAAATGCCGTAAGACACATTCGCGACTGAAACCAAAGGTACCCTGGCGTCGGCCCAAGCTCCTGGTAGTGATCATTGAAAAATGGCCCCACGCTCGCGCCCTCGGGCACAGGCGTTGGAAAGTTGTGCAGGATCGACTCGAATACTGGCCGCTGATGCGCGATCACGCTTGGATCATGTTCGTTCCAGTAAGCCGCAGCAATTCGGTCCGCGCCAAACTCAATCGCATACGGCTTGGCTGTCTTCTCCGTGATTCCACGGCAAGCCTGGAACCAGTGGCCCAACTCATGCACAAGCACCCAGTGATGCACTCCGTCCTCAAACTCCTTTTTCGCGATTGCCTCGGTCGCGTTCGGCCCCATGAGGTGATAGAAAATTTCACTCTCTTCCGGCTTGAGCAAACTCCACGCTGAAGTACGCAGAGTATTTGTCTCGGGTTCGTAGCTTCCAAACGACGGCACGTCTTCCACCAACACCGGAGGCACTGCCCTTGGGAATACGAAGCCGGCATCTTTTACCGACTGCGCAAATGCATAGCGCAGCGCAGTCATCCTGACGCGCGTCTCTTCGATATCGGTATTCGCCTTTGGGGCTTGCGTCCAGCCATCCAGGCAGACGCCGAGCCACACGACTCCTGCTGCTGCATGCTTCATTCCCATCACTTTCTCCAACGAGCTTCAGATGGCCCTCATCTTACACAGGCTGGGCGTATTATCGATTCGCGATTCTGGAAAACTTAAGCGGGGCAGTGTTCGTTGAGCAGGCTCCAAGAGTAAGCATCATAAGTCCTCATAAACGCCGTTTTGGTGATCTTTGCTGCCCTGCAAACCTCTCAATCAGTGCAAGCTCAACATACTGCGTGGTGGCGACGGTTTCGACCTCGGTGTGGTCATAGTTTTTGCCGGGTGGTACTCGCCCACTCGGGGATGGGGACCTGCTCTACAATCTCCACCCCAAACCCCTGCAGCGCCGGTACGTGGGTGCGGGTGTTGGAGAGCAGGCGGATGCGGCGGATGCCTAAGTCCGACAGAATCTGACCGCCCAGGCCCACCTGGCGCAGGATGCGTCCGTGGCGGTCTTCGTGCGTGTCATTCCCGGAGAGGGTTCCACGCTGGTCGCGATGCAGCAGGATCGCGCCGGGCAGCGCGAGCGCGCGTCCGGGTTCGATGTCGAAGCCGCGGCTGCCGTTGTGGAGGTAGATCAGCGCGCCGCGGCCGGCCTTGGCGATGGCGCGAAGGGAGCGCTCGACCGAGCCCCGGCAGTCGCACAGCGCGGAGCCGAAGACCTCGCCGGGCAGGCAGTGGGAGTGGACCCGGACCAGCACGGGGGCGTCTCCATCTTCCCCTTGCGCGACCTCGCCGCGCACCAGCGCCAGGTGGCTCTCGCCGCCGTGGATTTCGCTCTCGTAGGCAATCATTCGGAAGTCGCCGTGGGCGGTGGGCAGCATGGCTTCGGCGACCCGGACGATGGAGCGCTCGTGCTGGAGCCGGTAGCGGATGAGCTCGGCGACTGTGAGCATGCGCAAGCTATGCGTGCGGCAAAACTTGATCAGGTCCGGCACTCGGGACATTGTGCCGTCGTCGTTCATGATCTCGCAGATGACCCCGGCGGCCTGGAGGCCGGCCATGCGGGCCAGATCGACGGAAGCCTCGGTTTGCCCGGCCCGGACCAGCACCCCGCCTTTGCGCGCTCGCAGCGGAAACACATGGCCGGGGCGGGCGAGATCGGCGGCGGTGGAAGCGGGATCGATCGCGACCCGGATGGTGCGGGCGCGGTCTGCGGCGGAGATCCCCGTGGTGACGCCCTCCCGCGCCTCGATGCTGATAGTAAAAGCCGTACCGAAGCGGGAGGAGTTTTCCGCGACCTGCGGGTCGAGTCGCAGATAATCCGCGCGCTCCTCGGTCAGGGTCAGGCAGATCAACCCGCGGCCGTACTTTGCCATAAAGTTAATGGCTTCGGGGGTGACAAACTTCGCCGCGAGGGTGAGGTCGCCCTCGTTCTCGCGGTCTTCGTCGTCGACGACCACGACCATGCGCCCGGCGCGAAACTCCGCAAGCGCTTCTTCGACCGTGCAGAAAGGGCTGGGCTTCTCGGGCGTCATCATTGGCTTTCGGCCGGCCTTATCGCACCAGCTGCGCTATCTGATCCACCTCAAACGCAATGCGTCGCTTCTCTAACGAAAACCTCTCTCGGTGAACGAACTCCCCGCCCTCAAACCGTTCGAAACTGCCGGTTTTCGGATTGATCAGCCAGATCTCCGGGACGCCCATGGCCGCGAAGTCGGCAAGCCGAATCTTCATGCGGCTAAGACGGTCCTTGGGACTGAGCACCTCGAAAACGGCCAGCGGTGGATGGCTGGGAATCAGCTCCTGCGGTCGGCCCGCGTCCAGAATGCTGACGTCAGCAATTCGGTACCGTGTCCTGCTCACATGGATGCGAATTTCAGGCCGGATCAGCACGTCCCACTCTTCAGCGCGCATTGCAAACCAGAGTTGAATCGCAAGCTGCCACTTCGAGTGATTGTTGTCGCCCAAGTTCCGCCTTTCTACACAACCGTCCACGTAGTCCCGATCGGGGCGGTAGAGCGTGTTCAGGTACACCTCCACCGGTACACAGACCGCAGTCGCCATGGTCGCCCTCCTTAAAGCCGCCGTCAGCGTGATTGTATCGCGCAAAAGAAAGGCCGCCCGAAGGCGGCCTTTGTTCGAGCGGCCCGCGGACTACAGGGTCGACTCAATCTCAAAGCCCCACGCCTCGAGCAGCGCCTCGGGGATGTATTTGGAGTTCCGGTTCCGGCGCGCCCACTCCCGCAGACGGGTGGAGCGTTCGTACTGGTCCGGGGTCAGCTTAAACTCCTTGACCACCTGCTCAAACGATGTGATTGTGGGGACTACCGGGCCGATCGGCTCCGGCTTGCCCCAGTTCGGATTTCCGCGACGTTTCGCCATGTGCTGTGTGTGCCCCCTTGGGTGTGCGCCGAAACCGCCCGAAACTCTTGTGGAACGGGGGGGGAAACCCGGCAGTTTCGCACAAATTTGTCTTATTTTACCCGTAATTTTTACGGATCTCAATAGGCAACTACTTCTCCGCTTGTGTATAGAAGCCGCGCAAGTCCTCCCTCATCTGCTTGAGCGCGTCCAGGTTGAGGTACACCATGTGACCGGCCGGGTAGTAGGTATAGTGCACGTTTGTTTCGAGTTCCGGCGTCAGCATCATGTGGTTCAGCTCGTATTCGGTCTCAAAAAACGGCGTCGCCAGATCGAACCAGCCGTTGGCGGAAAGCACCTGCAGCTTGGGGTTCTTGCGAATGGTGTCGGCCAGGTCTCCGGCCACGTAGGGCAGCAGCTGCTCGCGCCCGCCGGGGGAATGATGGTGCCAGTCCCACTGACCGATGGTGTTCGCGCTGAGCTTGTACTCGTCGGTGGACTCGTACTTGAGCTCCCGTCCCAGGTAGTCATGGACAGCCGCGACAAAAGCCCCGGCGATCCCAGTATCGGACGGGTCGTAGTCCGGATTCTCGCCGGCGTTGTCGGGCTCCGTGCCCTCGAAGCGGGCGTCGTAGCGGCCCATGATGTCGCCCTCGCCGCGCAAGAGTTCACGCCGGAAACGCGACGGGTTGATGCGCAATTTGGCCTGCTTTACGTACTCGACTGGAAGCCCGGTGAAGTGGTTCAGCTTGGCGGCGATTTCGTCCGCTCTTGCCGCGGGCAGGCGGTCTCCCTCGGCGAGCGCCTCGGCGTACTCGCCCCGAGCGAACTCGCGCGCCTGCTCCACAAACGCGGCCATGTCCGGCGGCATCTGCGGCAGCTTCTTGTGGTAGTACGCGATGGCCGCGTAGGAGGGCAGGTAGTTCACATACCCGACCTCAAGCCCCGCGCCGACCGAGGCGTTGTAGTTCAGCACCGAGGACAAAAGCGTGATCCCATTCAGCGCCACGCCGTCCTCCTGGAGCACCGCTGAAAGCCCGGCCGAGCGGGTCGTGCCGTAGCTCTCGCCGAACAGAAACTTAGGCGAGTTCCAGCGCTTGTTAACCGATAAGTAACGCTCAATGAACTTCGAAAAGGCACGCAGGTCTTGGTCGACCCCGGCGAAGTCCTTGACGGTCGCTTTGCCGACCGTGCGCGAGTAGCCGGTGAGCGGCGCGTCGATGAAGACCAGGTCGGACTGGTCCAGCAGCGAGTACTGGTTTTCGACAATCTGGTATGGGCCGGAGCCCGTCGCGGCCGGCGAGCTGGTCTCGACCCGCTTCGGCCCCACCGAGCCCATGTGCAGCCACAGCGTCGCCGAACCGGGGCCGCCGTTGTACAGGAAGGTAACTGGCCGTGTCTTGGGGTCCGCGCCGTCCATGGTGTAGCCGACGTAGAAGATCGACCCGTAGGGCTTGTCCTCGTCATTGCGGATCAGCAGGGTGCCGGCGGTCGCGGTGTAGTGGATCTGCTTGCCGCCAAGCGTGATCTGGTGCGCGGTCACGGAGGAGCGCTCGATCGGCGGGGCTTCCTCGGGCTTTTGCGCCGGGGGGTGACCTTGCTCATCGGGGTGCGTGGCCGGCTCGGCGGGCGGGTGCTCCTGGGCGAAGCTGTGGACCGGCAGAAGGAAGGCGAAGGCGAGAACAGCCAGGCGGGCTCGGATCAAGCTGGGAAAACCTCATGGGGCGGAATCGGATGCACCCATGATTGCACACAAACGTCAGGCGCCGGTGCCCCGGATCACCACCTGCGCGGTGCGGAGCAGGATTTTCAGGTCCAGCCAAAAGCTCCAGTTCTCGACGTAGGCGGTGTCTAGCGCAATATAGCGGGCGAACGAGGAATCGGTGCGCGCCTGCACCTGCCACAGCCCAGTGACGCCGGGCAGCACCTCGAGCCGGCGGAAGTGCTCGAGCGCATACTTGGCCACCTCGCTCGCGATCGGCGGCCGGGGTCCCACGATGCTCATCTCGCCGCGCAAAACGTTGAAAAACTGAGGCAACTCGTCGAGCGAGTACTTTCGTAGAATGCGTCCGGTCCTGGTCACGCGAGGGTCCTTGGACATTTTGAACAGAATGCTGTCGCGCTCGTTGTGTTTGGCCAGCTCTCGCTTTTTTGCCTCCGCGTCCCGAACCATGGTGCGGAACTTAAAGCACGGAAAGACGCGGCCCCGCTTGCCGATGCGCTCGGAAACGTAGAAAACCGGGCCTCGCGAATCCAGCAGCACGGCGATGGCGATCACCAGCATGATGGGGCACAGCACCAACAGCGCCGCCAGCGACAGCAGTATATCGACGACGCGCTTCATAAAGAACGCGATCACCCGCGGATCGCGGCGATGCAGCGCGACCATGGGGTACGCGCCCAGATACTCCACCGGCGCGTTCTGCGCAAGCTCGACGTAGAAGCCGGACATGGCGCGGATATCGATTTCCACGTCGTGCGCCTCTTCAAGCAGGTGAATCACCGTCTCCATGGGGCACGGCTGCGCGATCACAAGCTCGTCGATAAAATGCAGACGGGTCAGCTCGCGCAGGCGGTCCATGGTACCCAGAACCTGGTCGGCCGGAACATCGCCGCCGTCCTCCGCGCCGGGCGCGTGGAGAAACCCGCACAAGCGGAAGCCCAGGTAGGCGTCCTCCTGGATCTGCTGACCGATCGCGGCGCTTAACTCGTTGGTGCCCAGGATCACGACATTGCGGGTTTCCACGCCTTTGGCGTATCGCGCCAGCCGCACCGTGCGCCACAGCGCACGGCGGATGCCCAGCGCCACCGCCGTAGTCAAGACCAGCACCACCACCAGCACGCGCGATACATCGAGGTTGCGCATCAGGTACAGCCACCCGCACAAAAGCACCCCGGCGGTAAGACAGGCCTGGAAGATCAGCCTTTGCTCGTGAGCGGCGCTGCGCCCCGGCACGCCGTTGTACAAGCCGTATCGGCGCAGAACGACCAAAAGAACCAGCAGAAAGCCCAGCAGGTACCAGAGATTCCCGGTCTGGGGCGCGGCTAGCGAAACTGCGCGCAGCTCCGGAACGTGCTTGGAGATGAAAACCTGGCTGACCAGGGCGACCACGAAAGCGCCCAGAGCGACCATCACGTCGTTGAACATCATGAGGGCAGCAGCGGCCAGGGCCGGGCTGGTATGACGGCGCGGAGGCTCAAACGGGCGCGCCGGCACGGGGGGCAGCCGCGCTTCTCTGCTTTCGCTTCGCCGGACGAACTCTGAACTCCCCATGGAAACCCTTGGCGTACCTTTCCTCGGTGAACCCCGGCATCGTCAAGCCAGGGGCAGGCTCAGGAATGAAATGCCTGAGCAAGGCTGTTTTGTTCGGCGGCTCGGGCCGCTCCCTCGCGCTGCGCAAGCCGCTGTTCTGCTCCGACTGTACCCCATTCGCAGGCTTTTTTCGTCCTGCTTCCGTCAATTCAGAACCCGAAGGTTACCCCCGCGGACCATTTCAGGAACCGTGGCCCGATTCGGGAACCGAAACCCGCTCGCCCTCGGCCATCTCGGACACAGAACCCACCCGTAGGATCTATAGATGCCGCCAAGACTGCGAAGGGGCCCAAAGTGCCTTACGAAGAAGCCGGACTCGCGATAGGCTGTTGGCTGAACCGTTCCGCATCGTTATGCAAACTCCGCCCCACACGACAACGTTTCGGGACCTGCTTCCGGCCTTTGTCCGCGAGCAGGCCCTTCCGGTGGATAAGTACGGCCACCAGCCCCGCCTTTACGCGCTCAGCCGCCTGGTCGGCCAGGGCTGTTCCTACGACGACGACGTGGTATTCGCCGCGGCGTGGCTCCACGATCTTGGCGTTTTCCTGGGCCATCGCCCGGTCGAGCCCGAACGGCTCGCCGGATGGGACCACGTCCGCTACGCTATCGAGCGAGCCCCCGCGATCCTGCGCGAAACCGGCTTTCCCGAGGAAAAAATCGCGCCGGTGCTGCGCGCCATGGAAACGCACCAGCCCCGCGACACGCCGGAAAGCCTGGAAGCCGCCATCCTGCGCGATGCCGATATTCTGGAGCAGCTGGGCGCCGTGGGCATCCTGAGAGCCGTGGCCAAAGTGGGCCGCGACACCCGCTACCCCACCTTTACTCCGGCGGTAGCATTTTTGCGCCGCAACCTCGACGAACTGCCGGGGGCTTTGCGCCTGCCTACCGCCCGCGCTCTCGCCTCGCCCAGGATCGAACTGCTCCGCGCGTTTCTTGAGGGGGTTGAGGGCGAAGCGCAGGGCTGCCTATTTTAGGTCTCGGCCGCCAGACGCTCGGCGACCTGCACGTACAGGTCCACGGCTTCCCACAGCTCGGCCTTGCGAATGCGCTCGCCCGGCGTGTGCGCCACGTGGATGGAGCCGGGCCCGAGCAGCAGCGGCTCGCCCCAAGCACTCAACGCCGGGATATCGGTAGTAAACGCCGCGACCATGGTCGGCAGCGCGGGGAGCGCGCGAAGCCGGATGAACGGGATTTCCAGAGTAAACCCGACTTCGGCGTGGGGCTCGGCCGCGGCCTGGAGCGCTGCTCTGGTTTGCTCGGACGGACCCACCAGGCGCACCAGCAGCTGCGCGGAGGCGCGGTCGGCGATTACGTTGGGCGCGCGGCCGCCCTCGATCAGCCCGATATTGAGCGTGCTCGCTCCCACGTCCTCCACCTCCGGCAGTGGAACCTCAAGCATCGCGTCGAGCGCCCGCACCAGCTTGTGTACAGCGCTGTCTCCCAGCTCTGGATAGGCGGAGTGCGCCATCACCCCGGTCGCAGTGACCTCCGCCCGCAAAGCGCCTTTGGAGGCCAGCCCCAAGCGGTTATCCGTCGGCTCGCCGTTGACCAAGAACCGGCTCCCGCGCGGCTGGGCGTTGGCGACTTTCGCGCCGGCCGAGTCGCGCTCCTCGCCCACCACGAACAGGAGCCCGACCGGCAGCCCGCGCTCGCGCAGCCGCTCCGCCGCCAGCATCATCGCGACCATGATGCCTTTGGCGTCGCACGCTCCGCGGCCGTAGACCCATTCCCCGTCTTCGCTCGACGGGATCCACGGCGGCACGGTATCCATATGAGTGGAAAACACCACCACAGGCGCGGCAGACTGGGCGGCGGCGTAGACATTCTGACGCAGGCCTTCGCTCGACGAACCATCCGGCTGCGGAACCGGCGTGGTTTCCACCCCGAAGCCGCGCGCCCGAAGGTATTCGGCCAGAAACGCGCCCGCCGCGCCTTCATGGAAGGTAGTGGAATCGATGTCGATCAGCCGCCGCAGCAGCGCAAGCGCGTCCCGCTTTTCCTGCTCGTTCACGACCCCAGCATACCCCACTGTGTCCGAGCGGGCGGCCCTACAATAGAGCGAGTGACCACCACCGCCCATGCCCCGCATCCAATCGCGACTCGCACCGTCGAAGACCTACGCGGGCCCGCCGGGCAGCTCGAGGCAATCCTGAACGGTGGCCTCGAAACCGGCCATTGGCCGCCCGTCTCCGTCCTACTCTGCCACCCCCACCCGCTGTTCGGCGGCACCCTGCACAACAAAGTTGTGTACGCGGCGATGAAGTGCTGCACCGGCCTTGGGCTTCCGGTGCTTCGCTTCAACTTTCGCGGCGCCGGACGCAGCGACGGCGCGCACGACGCCGGCCGGGGCGAACAGGACGACGCACGAGCAGGCATCAACTGGCTCGCCCGTGAGTTCGGCTTGCCTGTGCTCGCGGCCGGCTTTTCTTTCGGCGCGCACATGGCTCTGCGGGCCGGCTGCCCGGATCCGCGCGTCGCGGCGCTCGTTTCGCTCGGAACGCCCATTCAGGCCGCCGACCGGCAGTACCGCTACCGGTTCCTCGCCGACTGCCGCAAACCCAAGCTGTTCCTCAGCGGCGACGCCGACCCGTTCGGCCCCGTGCCGGAGCTCGAAGCTGCGCTCGCCTCGGTTCCGGAGCCTAAGCAGGTGCGTTGGATCGAGCAAGCCGACCACTTCTTTACCGGCAAACTCCCGCAAATGCAGGCCCAGCTGGAACTCTGGCTCCGCACGACGGTTTTGGGCGCGCAGGGGGCGCAATGAACCCGCCGCGGGAAGAGGCGCTGGCACCCTTGCGCGCCGATGCCCTCTCCATCTTCGAGCACGCCCTTCGCGCGTGCGACATCGAGGAAGCGTTTCGACGCCGCCTGAGCTTTGAGGGCAACCTGCTGCTGCGCAGGCCTTCTCCGCTGCTCGCTCCCGTTGAGCAGTCCCTGGCCGGGATCCGGAAAGCCCAGGTGATCGCGTTCGGCAAGGCTGCCCTGCCCATGCTTGAGTCGCTTCTGGTGCGCCTGCCGCCCAAGCTGCGGGTTGACGGAATCTGCTCGTCCCCGGAGACGCCCCGGGAACGCCGCCGGCACATCCAATATTTCCAGGGCGGTCATCCGCTTCCCAACGAGGACTCTCTGCGCGCCGCCGAAGCCGCGCTCCAGTTGCTAGGACGCGCCGAGCGGGACACGTTTGTCTTTTTCCTGATTTCCGGCGGAGGCTCTTCCCTGCTGGAGTTGCCGCTCGCGCGCGGCATTCCTCTCGATGACATTCGCGCTTTTCATGAGACGCTGGTGCTCTCGGGCGCCGATATCACGGAAGTGAACACCGTCCGCAAGTTTTTCTCCTCCGTCAAGGGCGGACGCCTGGCCGAAGCCGCGCCCGAGGCCGAAAAGCTCACCCTGCTGCTGGCCGACGTGCCGCTCAAAGACCTGGGCGTGGTCGCCTCCTCGCCCACCCTGCCCAATCGCGCGACCTGGGCGGAGTGCGCCGCCGTGTTAGAACGTTGGCGCCTGCTGCCCCGCTTTCCCGCAACCGTTCGCGCCTTCTTTCAGACCCTCGCGAGCGGTCCCGCGGCTACCGGCGATGGAATGGCCGCCGCCCACACGCAGGTCGAGGTCCTCCTGTCCAACCACGACTTCGTGAACGCGGCCCGGGATCACGCCCGTTCGCTGGGCTATAAAGTTTTCATCGACAACACCTGCGACAACTGGCCGTCGGATCGCGCCTCAGCCTATCTGCTGGAGCGTTTCGGCGCACTGCGGGCAACCGGCGCGCCCGTATGCCTGTTGTCAAGCGGCGAGGTCACGGTGCCGGTGGACGAGCAGCGGCGAGGCTGCGGCGGCCGCAACCAGCACTTCGCGCTCCAAACCGCGCTGCGCATCGAGCGCGAGCCCGACCCTGTTGCGGTACTCAGCGCCGGCTCCGACGGGGTTGACGGCAACAGCCCGGCAGCCGGAGCGGTCGCCGACCCGACCACCACGGCCCGGGCCCGCGCCTTCCACTTCGACCCCGTGGAATTGCTCGAGCGGTTCAACACCTGCCCGCTGTTCACCGCGCTTGGCGACGCGATCGTCACTGGCCCAACGGGCAACAACCTGCGCGACCTGAGGGTTTTCCTGTCTGCCGCGAAGTCGTAACTTGGCCTCCGTGGTCGCCTAAGCAAAATCGCTTACCAGACAATAGTGGTCATCGAGCGCTGATCCAGACGAACCGTTGCTGCCAATCCCCCGCGACTGACCTGGACCTCCCGCTCCTCGCCTGCGTTAGTGAGCACTAAGGCGTGAGACCCGTCTGAGCTTTCGAAGCAGACGTGATCGAGCTCCGAGGCGTCGCTGTGGCTTGCGATGCGGACCGCGCCGCGGCGCACATGCTGGGAAAAGTGCCGCAGCGCCCAATACTGGCCGCTACAGAGAAGCGTTCCGTCGCCTTTGAGCGTCACCAGGCCGCCGCACGAAAAAGGACCGATATTAGGCTTGCCTTCAGGGTCCAGCATAAGATTCCAGGTAACGATCGAGCGGCACCAGTTGCGGATCGCGTCAGTGAAGATAGTTCCCCAGCGGGTCCAATCATCGGCATAGTGCGGGTCGGTTATGTCGGGACCTCCTTCGGTCCAGTAAAATGCGAGCCCGGGGATAGCCTCGTGCAGCCGGCTCATCATGTCGGGCGTACCTAGATAGCCGTGCCAAGCCACACCGGAAACATACTTGCGCAGTTCCGGGTCCCGCATCTGCCAGCGCACGCGCTTCCAAAGGTTGTAATTGTGGTCCAAGAGCCATATCTGAGCCGGATCGCGCTGCTGCCTTAGCAGCGGACCTAAATGGTCGCGAACAAAATCAGACTCAAGCTCGGGCGGCCAGTACGTGGCCGGCATGGAGCCGCCCTGGTCTGTTTCCAGCTCGTTTTGCGAGGTAACTGCCTGGATCGGAACGCCGGCCTGCCGATAGGCATCCAGGAAACGGCCTATGTACAAGGCGTAGGCGCCCAGATATTTGTAGGTCATCCATCCACCCAGCATGGAGCCGTACGTTTTCATCCAGCCTGGAGGGCTCCAAGGCGTGGAGAGCAGAAAAAGATCGGGGTTCATTCGCCGCATCTCTCGCAGCATGGGAAGTATGTAGGCTTGATCGTGCGCGATGGAGAAGTGCTCCATGCATACATCGCCCTCGACATCGTCGTAGCTATACAGGTCGCGGGAGTAGTCGCTGGCGCCGATTGTGGTTCGTCCTACACTCAAATTCATTGCCTGGGGCGAGAAGGTCTCCTGCAGAAACCGGCGTCGCGCGTCGGGCCGCATGGTACTCAGCAGGTAGCAGCTTGCGTCGGTGTAGGCGGAGCCAAAGCCCAGCATAGGTTGGAAGCGCTGAGCGCTGTCGATGATTACCGCGTCGTCGGTTCGGCCTGCGCCTATGGTTGGGCGAAATGCCGCGGATGCCGACTTCTCGTGTCTTTTGGTCTCGCTGGTCATGTAGACTGCAGCTGCGAATCCTTCACCGAAGCAGCGCCAAGGGTGCCATGCCGCATAGGCCGAAGCAAGACCTGCTGTTTTGAGAAAGCGACGGCGCTCGATCACGGCGTAGGCTCCTTATTCCAAACGGCTGCGCTACGGTAGCGCGGCGTCTTCGTCTGTTGACGGACGAGGGATGCTGACATCTCGGTCCGCGCGGAGGCGCTGCCGGTTCAACTTGACCTGAAGAGCGTCTTTGCTTCTCTGGTCGAGCAGGCGGTACTGTGCTTGCGCTTCCGCGGAGGCGTTTAGATTGTGCTGGTGTCGATAAACGCGCGACAGCTGAAACCAGGCTTGCTTGGTCGTGTCGTCATCCAGGTTTTCCTTGATGGTCCGTTCGAAGTCCGCGATCGCCGCCTGGTCATCGCCGAGTTGAAGCTCGGCGCGGCCGAGATAGTAGGAAGTCATGGTCAGCGAAGGGTCGGCGACTCGCACTTGCTCCAGCAGCGGCTTACCGGCAGCGGCTTCGGAACGATCGACGCGCAGACAGCCCAGCTTATAAGCTGCGATAACATCCGCTGGATCTATCTTGATGGCCTGCTCATAGGCTCCCTGCGCCTCAGGGTACTTACCGACCCGCCAATACGCGCTGCCCAGCGCCTCGTACAACCCGCTCTGCGGGGGCGCCCCCGCGATCGCCGCTTTGAACTGCTCAATCGCATCCGCATCATTGGCGGACTCAACGTCGGCCTCAGCCAGAACCTGGTGCACATGCCAGGAATGCGGATCGGCCTTGAACATCGCCTCGTAGCTTTGGCGGGAAAGCGCGAGGGCGGCGCGGCCGCGATGATAAAGTATATCAACGTTGTTCGGATCCAGCGACGCCGCTTTATTCAGGTCGTCCACGGAGGCGGCAAGGCGGTCGAGGGCAAGATCGATGATGCCCTGCCACATCCAGGCCTGGGCGTTTGTGCCGTCCAGCGCCGTCTCGCGACGAATGGCGCTCGCGGCCGGCTCAGCGCGACCGGCTTTGTACTCTGCAATGGCCAAAAATAAGTGCGCGCCCCGCAACGATGGCTTTATCCGGATAGCTTGTTCAAGCGCCCGCGCGGCTTCTTCATCGCGCTCGAGCTCAGATAGCGCCAGTCCGAGGTTGAGATAGGCCTCAGCAAACTGCGGGCTCTCGCGCGTGACCTGTTCAAACGCCTGAGCGGCTTCGTCCGGTCGATCAGCGTGGAGCGCTGCTGTTCCTTTTCGAAACTCTGCAACGGCCGCCGGCGAGGGAGCGGTGCTGTGACCTGCTTGCGCCAGAACGGGTGCGGCGGCCGCGAGGCAGAGGCTGAGAAGCCTAATACGCATCAGTTGAAGACCTCGCCTCTGATATCCCACGATCTCAAGTTAA
Source organism: uncultured Acidobacteriaceae bacterium (assembly GCA_964246765.1). GTDB lineage: Bacteria > Acidobacteriota > Terriglobia > Terriglobales > Acidobacteriaceae > EB88. The sequence continues at coordinate 23,788 of CAXTRW010000018.1, forward strand.
TCCACCTTAAAACGTATACCGCAAGATGAACTGCCGCACGGTTGGCTGGCCGAAATCGGTATTGTACGACCCGAAGTGCCCTTGCGGTGAGGAGGCTGTCGGCTCGCTGGACGGGTCTGGAATCGGCGGGTTGAAATGTACCCGGTTGAATGCGTTGAAAATATCCACGTGCAACTGCAGGCTCCCCGATTCTCCGAAGTCGACGAGAAACTTGGTAATGGAGAAGTCTTCATTGGCGTATAGCGGCGTCCGGTAACCCCCATTCACGCGCGGCGAAGACCCGAGCACGATGGGGCCGGCCAGGCTTGGATTGGTAAACGCCGCGGGATTAAAGACATGGCGCATGGTCGGGTCGCCGGAGTTCGCCCCCGGAGTATGGTCTACAAAGTTAGGGGCAACGTTATAGCGCAGGCAGGCCAGCGAAGCGCCGATGGACGTCGTGGTGCAGGAGAAGGCCGTAGGTGTGCCGCTTACATACCGATCGATGCCGCCAACCTGCAATCGGCCCAGAACTGCATTGGCCGCGCGATTGTGATTGAGGAATTTCTTGCCTCTTCCTACCGGCAGCTCGTAGATGTAACTCACCACAAAGTTTTGCGGGACATCCTGGAAGCTGAGGGCTTTCTCGCTCTTTAGGTTATAAGGGTTTTGCACGCTCCCCGGTCCGCCGTTGAAGGCGGAAAAGGCGGGCAGAGCGGAGTCCGAGTCGGTCAGCGTTTTCGACCAGGTATACGACGCAAGTAGATTGAGTCCATTGCGGAAGCGGCGTTCGAGCTTGGCGGTGAGAGCCTGATAACTCGAGTGGCCGAGATTTTCCGTGCCGCCGTCAGAGTAAATGTCAAGGTACTGCGGGAAAGGCCGGAGCGCCTGGGCCAGGTTGCCCGTGAAGCCGGGGAACGGCGCGGCGACTCCTGGAGTCGAGCTGTACGGATTGTTAAGCGCCGTCGCTCCATACCCGAAGTATTTGGGATTCAGATCGTTGACCTGCAGCAAGTTGGAATGAAGATAGGTGCCGGACGTCCCGATGTAACCAAGCGTAAAGATCAGATCGGTGGCAACCTGCTGCTGCACCTGAACGCCCCAGTTGTACATGGCGGCTGGACGGCCGGCAAACCCCGGCTCGTACTCCGAGCCTAATTGATTCCCCAAGACCTGCCCGTTCGATTGGGTCGGGTCCAGGTTGGGCGGCGGCGCAAAGGCGGGAAAGGCTTGATCGAGCCCCGCGACCCCTGTGCAAGGATTCGCCGCCGAAGTACCAGCGCCGTTGCAGTAAGCCTGCGAAAACCTATCCGGGGAGCTGTAACTGGGGTTCGCGGTGAAACCGATCTGGTTGGCCGCGCCGAAGTCCGCGTAGTCCAGCGGCCCATAGTAGATGCCGAAGCCGCCGCGGACGGAGAGTGTGCCTGCGTTGCCGGGCGCGAAAGCAAATCCGATGCGGGGCGCGAAGTCTTTCTTGTAAGTCTTCGCAAACTCC
>CAXTRW010000019.1:0-17404 GCA_964246765.1 uncultured Acidobacteriaceae bacterium
GTATGCAAGCGACCGCTCCTGCGCCGTCTCCGGCACCGGCGTCGGCGAGTACTTCATCCGCCTCACCCTGGCCCGCGAAGTCTGCGCGCTCGTCGAGCAAGGCCGTACACCCCAACAAGCCGCCGACCAGATGATCCACTCCGAGCTCCCCGCCCTCCAAGGCGGCGAAGGCGGCGTCATCGTCCTCGGCAAAACCGGCCCGCCCGTCTGGAGCAACAACACCCTCGGCATCTTCCACGCCCAGCAGGTCGAGGGCAGCCCCGCGCAGGTCTGGGTCAAGTGATTCACTCCTCCAAGCAACACGAAGGGAGACCCCACGTCTCGCGTCCGGGGTCCCCGGCGAGCAACACGGGTGCCCCACGTCTCGCGTCCGGGGTCCCCGGCGAGCGATCTTTGCTCGTTGGGGTGGCTAAGACGTGGGTTCTCCTTCGCGAAGGCGAAGGACCGCACTTGCACTGCACACAAACAACAAAACTTCCTCACCCTGCCCCAAAAGCAAAGCCAACCGAAACTTCCGCATTCCGCTCGAACCCCTTGCAGCGTAAAGTTCGAAGCATGTGTGTAGAAACTGCCGCGGTCGGCACCTCCGTTTCGGCACTCCTTTCCTACCGAGAACAGCTGCAAGCAGCAAGGCAAAATCTCAAACGCGTCCAGAGACAAAGAACCCGCGCCCTATCCGCCGCAATCGGTTTCGCGCTCGGACTCGCCCTTCTGATCACCGCCGCTCTCCTGTATATCCCTCCGTTTTGGCTCGCTGCGGCGACCTCGGCAATCTTGGCAGCGAGGTCCTTTCAGCGATACACACAGGCCGGCGAGGTATGGAAAAAACTGGACTCCCGCTGCGAGTTCCTTGAACGCGGCATCGAAAGGCTCACTAACATATGGCAAGGCAACGGCAAGGATGGACTGGAGTTCGCACGGGATCACCACCTCTACCAGCACGACCTCGACATCCTGGGAACCGGCTCGCTGTTTGAACTCCTATGCACCACGCGCACCAGCGCGGGCGCCGAGCGGCTGGCCTCCTACCTGCTCGACCCCGCGCCGATCAAGGAGAGCCGGTCGCGCCAGCACAGCGTTCGCGAGCTTCACGGCGAGCACGAACTGCGCCTGCGCATCCACGCGCTGGGCCGCTTTCGCTTCCAAGACGCGAACGCTGCCGCCTTTGCGGACTGGCTTGCAACGCCGCCGCTCAAAACGCCTGACTGGCTGCGCGGGCTTTTGCTTGGCTCCAGCGCCGCCAGCCTCCTCTCGGCTGTCGCGATGTTTGCCGGCATCGCTGCTTGGATCCACTGGTGGCCGCTGCTGGTCTCGCTCGTGCTGCTGCAGCTGAGCATCGCCGCGACCCGCTTCCGCGCCGTTCGTTCCAGCCTCAAACAGCTGCGCCCGCTCACAGGCGCTTTCTCCGTGCTGAGGCAAGGCCTCGAGCTGATGGAACAGCAGCAGTTCCAATCCCCAAAGCTGAAGGCGCTTGCGGAGCAGCTTCGAGCCGAGCATGCGAGCACCCACGTCCACACGGCGGAACGCTTGTTTTCCATCCTCGAACAGCGCGACAAAGTGGAGTTCTATGCGCTGGCCCTGCTCTTCGCCGCCGGCACGCAGGCCGTACTGGCCATCGAACAATGGCGAGCTGCGTTTCAAACCAATCTGACGGCGTGGCTCGATGCCTGGGCCGACTTTGAAGCGCTCGCAGCCCTTGCAGGCTACGCCTATGAACACCCAGAATGCACCTTCCCCGAGCTTGTGGAAGGTGCGCCTTTTTTCGGAGCGAAACAGCTGGGGCATCCGCTTCTGCCCGCCGAAAGCTGCGTCGGAAACGACCTATGCCTTGGCCCACCCGAAGCCCGCGTCCTCATCATCAGCGGCAGCAACATGGCCGGCAAAAGCACCCTGCTGCGCGCCATCGGCCTCAACGCGGTTCTCGCCATGGCGGGAGCGCCGGTGCGCGCCGAACACCTGCGCCTTTCCCGCCTGACCCTGTCCGCATCCCTCGCCGTGACCGACTCCCTGCTCACGGGCAAATCCAAATTCCTGGCTGAGGTCGACCGGCTCCGGGAGACCCTCGCTCAAGCCCGCGCCGGGGAACCTGTCCTCTTCCTCATCGACGAGATCCTCAGCGGCACCAACTCCGGAGACCGAAAACTCGCAGTCGAACTCCTCCTCAAACGCCTGGTTCACGACGGAGCCATCGGCGCGCTTTCCACCCACGATCTGGCACTCACCCAAATCGCTTCAAACATCGGCGCGGTTCTGGCCCACATGACCAACCAGCACCCAGACGACCCACTCTCGTTCGACTTCCGGCTGCGCCCAGGCATTTCAACCCGCACCAACGCCATGGGCATCGTCAACCTGATCGGCATCTCCGATCCCTAAGAGCACCGCTCATTCCATTGGCTGAAATTTTGATTCGCTCAACGAAAACTTCTTGCGCTAACGCGCTCACCCATACCCAAAGCACATCGGAGTGGGAGGCTGTACTCAACGAAAAGGAGAACACACTATGGCGACCACTCAATTCGACACAACGATCCACGCCCTCCAGCAAGGCCCGGAACAGCTCGGCGCGGAGAAGGGCATCAAGAGCATCGAAAGCTGGGAAGAGTACCTGGGCAAGCACGACCATGAAGGCGTCAAAGCCGTTGTCGCCGACCTCGGCAAGCTCAAAAAGCTGCTCCACGCCGGCGAGCCGGACTCGGCGGCCATCCAGAAGCTGCTCCAAAAGTTGGGCAAAGACACCGTCAAGGTAGCCGGCGAAGACACCTCCGCGAGCGCGGCCAAGATCAAGGAACTCGGCGAAACGCTCTCCAAAGCGCAGTAGCAAATCAGGCTGTTCCCTCGCGCGCCTCTATACTGGGCCCGTGACGGAACAGCCCCGCATTCCATTCCCCCCGGTAGACGAGCAGCTCGACCTGCTCCAAAAAGGCGCCGCCGAGATCATCCGCGTCGCCGACCTGCGCGAGCGGCTCGAGCAGTCCCGCGCCGCCGGTCGCCCTCTGCGCGTCAAAGCCGGATTCGACCCCACCGCGCCCGACCTGCACCTGGGCCACACCGTGCTCATGCGCAAGCTCAAGCACTTCCAGGACCTCGGCCACCAGGTCATCTTCCTGGTCGGCGACTACACCTCGCTCATCGGCGACCCCACAGGCCGCTCCGCCACCCGCAAGCCCCTCACCCGCGAGCAGATCGACCGAAACGCCCGCTCCTACACCGACCAGGTCTTCCAAATCCTAGACCGCGACCGCACCGAGGTGCGCTTCAACTCCGAGTGGCTCGGCAAGCTCACGTTTGAAGACATCATCCGGCTCGCCGCCAAGTTCACGGTATCGCAGATGCTCGAGCGCGCCGAGTTCCACACCCGCTTCCAAAACGAGCAGCCCATTTCGCTGCACGAAATGCTCTACCCCCTGGCGCAGGGCTATGATTCTGTGGCTTTAGAGTGTGACGTCGAGCTCGGGGGCACGGACCAGAAGTTCAACCTGCTGGCCGGGCGCGAGTTGCAGCGCGACTTCGGCCAGCAGCCCCAAATCGTCCTCATGACCCCCATCATCGAGGGCCTGGACGGCGTCAAAAAGATGTCAAAATCGCTCCAAAATGCCATCGGAATTCACGAAAAAGCAACCGAAATGTACGCAAAAATCATGTCCGTTTCGGACGTTTTGATGTGGCGTTTCTGGACCCTTCTGACCGATTTGCGCCAATCCGAGGTGGCCGCCATGCAGTCCGAAGTCGCCCGCGGCGCGCTGCACCCCATGGAAGCCAAAAAGCGTCTAGCCCGCGCCATTGTTGGCGATTTCCATTCTCCAGAGGCGGTGCGCGAAGCCGACGAAGCCTGGGCCCGGCAGTTCCAGCGCGACGAGCAGCCCGAGCACGTCGAAGAAATCCCGGTCTCGGCCGCCGCAGTGGGCTGGAATCCGGAAGGCAAGCAAGTCCGGCTCGACAAATTGTTGGTCCAGCTCGGGCTGGCTGAGTCCGCGACGGACGCCGCCCGCAAGCTCAAGCAAGGGGCCGTCCGCATCGGCGGTGAACCGGTCGGGGGACCCCACCTTCCGGTTGATACGCTGCCCGCAACCATAGTTTTGCGGGTCGGCAAGCGCATACGCGCGGCTGTATTGCGGGTGTAACACTTTCGGGGGAAGATAGATCGTGCGTAACTAAGTTACACTCGACTTCTTGCAGCATTGCAGTTCTTCTCGCCGTGGGATCGCCGGTCAACCCGGCCCATTGGAGCGGTTTTCGTTTATGCGCATCGTCACGCTCGAAGAGCACGTGCTTACCCCCGGTTTCGCGGACGCTACGCGCGACCTTCGCTCCGGGCCGCCGCTTGCGCTCCGGTCGCGCATGGAACCGGCGCTGCTTGACATGGGCGCTGGCCGCCTCGAGGCCATGGACGAGGCCGGCATCTCGCTTCAGGTACTTTCGCTCGCCGCTAACGGGCTCGACGAACTCGATCCGGCGGAGGCGACCAGCCTCGCCGCCGATGCGAACGACCGCATCGCGGCCGCCGTCGAGGCTCACCCGGACCGCTTCGCGGGCCTGGCCACGGTCGCGCTGACGGACGTGGATTCCGCTGTTCGAGAGATGTGCCGCGCCAAAGAGGAGCTCGGGTTCGCCGGCTTGATGCTCCACGGCACCACGCGCGGGGTCTTCCTAGACGACGAACAGTTCGAGCCGGTGTGGGCCGCCGCCGAGTCACTCGGCGTCCCGGTGTACCTACACCCCGGACCGCCTCCCGCACCGGTGGAGCAGGCCTACTACAGCGGCCTGCCCGCGAACATGGGCCACCTGCTGTCGATCGCCGCCTGGGGCTGGCACGCGGAAACAGGGCTCCATGTGCTGCGCCTGATCGTCTCCGGTCTGTTCGACCGGCACCCGGGGTTGCGGCTGATCGTGGGGCACATGGGCGAAAACCTGCCATTTTCAATTGCTCGCGCGTCCAGCGCGCTCGACCTGATGTCCATGCACCTACGGCGTCCGGTGGAGGAGTATTTTCATGAGCATTTTTGGGTGACCACCAGCGGTTATTTCACCGCGCCCCCGTTTCAGTGCGCGCTGGAGGTCGTGGGCGTGGATCGGATGCTGTTCTCGATCGACTACCCATTCTCGTCCACCACGCGTGGGCGCGCGTTTCTGGACAGCCTCGATCTCACGGGCGAAACTCTGGAAAAAGTCGCGCACGCCAACGCCGACCGGCTGCTCGGGCTCTTCGCCGGAAAAACAGCTCCGAGCTCTTGAGATCGCTTGACAGGTTCTGGCGTCCCCGACGGGATTCGAACCCGTGTTACCGCCGTGAAACTATAGCAGGCTGAGGGAACTGATTGATTCTATGCGAGACGGGTGACCCACTCAGTCCCCCTTCAACCCTCTTCACGCACGGTATTGGACCTCTACTGGACGCTTGCTCCTTCATCGTCAAGCCTAGCAATGAAGGAACGAAATCGGGATTCGATCTCTGCGCTGGAGGTTGTGGGGTAGCCCAACTCCCTCGCCAGAGCCTCAAGTTCGGGCCGCCACTCAACCGGTAGGGAAATCGCCGGGGGAAAGTCGTGTGTCTTCCGTGCGGTGAATACTTTTTCGGCTGCTGTCCGCACTGCCGGTACGTCCAGTTTCCCGAGCAGGTCGATCAACAGAATGTCCAGAACATCACGCGCCCGACCTTGCGAGTAGGGTCCGGTGCAGGCGTGCAGCTTTTGAGCAACCTGCTCACTCAAGTTCATACAGCGAACGGAAAGCGGCACAGGCAAACCCATTGCGGCCACTCCCTGAATCGCCGGCACGACGAGTTCCACCGCACTTGTTCCCGATGCGCCGAGATCGACATCGATGGTCTGCCACGCACGAGTGCGATAGCGAATAGAGAGTTCCAAGCGAATCGCGTCCACCTTGTCCATGTGCAGGGGCTTTCCCTTCACCTGAAAAGTGAAGTCGTCGAACCCCAACGCGACTGCATTCTGAAATGCCGTCAGCCGTTTTTCGCGTTGGGCGGGAATGCCAATGTCGATGTCTTTCGTAGTGCGGGCACCTTCCGCAAAGCGCAACTCCAAAGCAACACCGCCTTTCAGGTCGTAATCCCCAAGAATGCCTTCCGCGACGGCACGCTCTAAAACAGCGCAGAGCGCCAGAAAGGACACCCAACGCCGGAGGCGTTCTTGCGCCATGCCTTGTTCTTTGGCGACTCGCGCCAACGTCTTTTCCAGACGTTCAACTGGTCGGGGATTCATGGGCTGTCACGTTGCTCTTGCTTGTAGGTAGCGGAAGAGATTCTGCGATACCGCTGATGATCTTTCGAAGCCGCGCTGTCTCGGCACGGCTTAACAGGCCAGCACGGAGACCTTCCGTGATGGCCTGCCGAACAATGCCTGTTCGGCGCGTGGTCGATAGGACATCCAGAATGGAGCGGCTTACCGTAGTGATCGGCATCCCTTCGTGTTGCCCGACTTCCTTTTCCGTAAGACCGGCCCGATGAATCGCAATCCATTCGGGGCGTTCTCTCCGGAGCCTTGACGACTTGGGAACGGTGAGATGCACACGCGACGGATTTAAGTCGGAGATGCCATAGATGAGCAGCGCCGTCTCATGGGAAAGAGCGATGCGCTCCGGGCCATGATGGCTTGCTTGCGCCCAAAGCACCGCTTCACGGTACTGGGCAAGCCGGTCTGGTGGATAGTGAGCGATGCGATAGACCCCTCGGCTCATTCGCTCTAAGCGGCCACGCTGCGCCAACCGAACCAGCACGGAATCTTGAATCCCAAGTGCGCGGGCCTCCTTCGAGGTGAGCAGTCCGTCACGCTCTTCGGCAAGTGCGTGCAGTTCGTCCATGCGGGTTCGTGGCATACAAGTAGATTGTGCGACGCCGACTTTAAAGTGTCAACATAGTTCTTTTATGGAATGATATTGACGGCACTGGTGTACCGATTCACGGTTGTGGAGGAAGGAGCTTGCAATAGGTCACCGCGCAGGCAACTGTGAAAAGCACCGCTCGCTCTTAACCAATCACCCGACGACTGGCTTTTCGCAGGGAGGGGTGCAGGGGAGGGAACGGACCCTGCCGCCCGCCTCACGCGGGCGCAATGACGCGCGCCAGTGCGGGTTCTGTAATGGGTGCTTCGACCGGCTCCGCTGAGGGTGCCTCGATTGCGGAAAGAATGCGGGCAGAGGTGCGCTGGATCACTTCCAAGCTCTCGGCCAGGAGCGCGGCGTTGCCGTGATACAGCTGGATGTAGTCGGCGGAGGCGCGTCCGGCGTTCAAGCCGATGGTGGTGCCGACCACGAACGCAATGGCCTCGGCTTCGGTTTCGCGCACCGCAGTGGTGGTGGCGGTCCGGCGGTCTGCCTTGTGCAGCATCTCGTGCGCGAGTTCGTGCACAAGCGTGGAGAACTCCTCGGCGGGCTGCTGGCCGGGCAGCAGCGCGATACGTCCGCCGTAGCTCACGCCCAATGCGGGCGCGATGGACTCCTTGAACTCAAGCGTGATGCCCTGGGCAATGGTGAACTCGATCAGGCGTTCGCGGTATGCGCCTGCTTCTCCGGTCACGCGGTCGGACAGGCCCGGCAGTTCCCTGCCCTCGGTCTGGCTCAGGTCGAAAACATAGGCTGAACGAAACCCCACGATCACGGCGGTATTTTGCTTGCGGATATCCTTCTCGGCTTCCCCGTCCTTCTTGCGGCGAATGCCGATCATGGGCGCCAGAATGCGGATGCCGCGCTCGCCCTTCCTCACCTTGCGTCCAAGCTGGTTCCACGCATACAGACCGGCTACGTGCGTGGCGTCGGGCTTCTGCCGTGCGATTTCAAGGATGTTGCCGAAGCTGTACTTGTGGAAACGCCCCATCGCGGAGAGATAGGCAGTCAGACCTTCCGAATGCCCGGCCTCAAGCTGCTCAATGAGAGCCTTGATGTTGGCGGCAATGATCTCTTTCGAGGTCTGAGGCTTCGGGGTGGAAGAAAATGCGGCGGCGTTGTTGCGGTTATTTTCCGTGCTTTTCGTTGCGATAAAGACGTTGGCGCTCATAAGTGATTCCTCCGGTTTGAATGGCTGTGCTGTGTTTGTTCACAAACACGCCTTGGCACAGGCCCACGCCTGCGGGGGCGGCAAGCGCAAGGGGAGGGGTATCTCCCACCCGGAATGCAATGGAGGGCGGCCTGCAAGGCCGGTCTGCACAAGCGAACCGGGGTCCCCGGCGGGCGTTCTTTGCCCGCTGGGGTGGAGAAGCGCGGAAGACTGGGGAGACCCCTTGCGCGCGCCAGGGGCAGAGCCCCTCAGCAGATTTTGACTTGGTTGTTTGGTTGAGAGACGCGGAGCAACGAACGCACTCGGGGCGTTGCGGGGTGTCCCCGCTGAGATAGGTGGCGTAAGACGCCGGCTTCTCGGCGGCTGGAGACAGGGAAGAACCTTCTTCCCTCACGGTTAGCTTTTACTAAGTATTTATTTTTCTGGTCTTCGCTTGCGCAAATCGCCGATTTCGAGTGCGTCTACGTTATCGCGATTCTTAATCGGTTCTATTAACTTGTCTTCTCTACAGCTCACGCCTCACCTGATTTGCCATAATATGAGCTCAGCACTTACCCGTTCGAAGTGCTCATACCATCTTCCAAAAACTATTCACCAGACGATGGTGTCACGACGAGCTGCAACGGTGAGGAATGCTGCAGTGAAGCCGCACCGGTCGCGGTGCCGGTCAACTGCAGGCTGTACGTGCCGGGAACTGTCTTCCCTGGCAGCTTCCCTGAGCATGCCTGGAGCGACAACATGGCTGCAACTATTAGGCCGAACCCGGCGACTTGCGTAAATCTCAATCGTCGTCGCCCTGAATAGCCCAGTATTCCAAGGCCTGGCAGAAAAGCCATTGCAAGCCATGCTCTTAGGCTGCCGTCCGAAGCTCGTGGACCGTTCGCGCTCTGCACGAGCTTGCCATAGCCGTATACATCGCTGGTATTGACCGCGACCTGAATCGTTTTCGCACCGTTAGTTAGTGCTATTTCGCTCCCTTGCGGAAATGTGCATTGAGAGTGGTCAGGGACGCCTGTGCAACTGAGGTTTACCGAGCCCGAGAATCCGCCAATGGGAGTTACGGTCACATTGAGCATTGTGTAATCGCCGGAGGGAAGGCTTATTGAGGACTTGGATGTACCGATCGAGAAGTCGTAGGCTTGTACGACCTCGTTAACGACTGGCGAAGTGCCTCCCGCGAAGTAGGCATTTGCCGCATAAACCGCAGTCAGGGCATGAGAGCCGTCCGAAAGCGATGAGGTCGTGAACGTCGCGGCCCCCTGGTCGTTGAGGGCTGCGGTTCCAAGGGTCGTTGTCCCGTCAAGGAATGTGATCGTACCGAAGGGCACCATACCGGCTACCGCGGCATTGATCTGGGCAGTCAGTGTCACCGTTTGGCCTGTATTCGCTGGGTTCGGGGAGGCTGTTAAGGCAACGCCGGTGCCAATCAGCCCAATGTTTTCTGTGAGACTAGCGCTGCTGGGATCGAAGTTTGAAGAACCGCCATAGTTTGCGGTAATACGGTGAGAACCCACTGGCAAATTGGAGGTGCTGATAGTGGCCACACCGCCTGGATTGAGCGTGCCTGTGCCGATTGAAGCGCCATCACTTGTGAAAGACACAGTACCAGTCGGCACCGTAGTTCCTTGTGAACCCTTAACGGTTGCGGAAAACGTCACGTTTTGTGTTACGGCAGCTGGATTGGGTGAAGCGGTTAACAGGGTGACAGAATTCGCACCGTTCACCACCTCGCGCACCGGCGCTGAGGAACTGGGCTGAAAGCGTGTATCGGCTGTGTAGTTCGCGACGACATTGTAGATACCACCACCAACCGTGCTCACAGTGGTCGCTGCGAACCCCGCCGCGTTGAGTGGCGCGGTCGCCAGCGTCGTGCCACCTGCCACAAACGATACGGAGCCGGTCGGTGTGCCAAACTGCGAGGACACAGTGCTGCTGAAAGTGATGGGCGAAAAGGCTAGGGCCGGGTTCGGTGAGACCATCACAGTCGTCGTGGTTGGGTCGCCAGTGATGACCTGGACAAGAACGGACGACGTGTTGGCTTGGAAATTGAAGTCTCCTGGATAGCTCACGGTAATGTTGTGGTTGCCGACAACAAGGAGCGAGGTGGTGAGCGTCGCCGTTCCTGAGCCGTCGAGCACGCCTGTACCAAGCACCTTTCCTCCGTCGAAGAATGTCACAGTGCCAGTCGGCTCATTGCAGTTGCCGGTAACGTGGGCCGTGAAGGTGAGTGAACTGCCGCCGGGCGTCGGGTTCGCGGAACTGGTCACAGCGACAGGGGGGATCGGGCGTAGCTCATAAGCTCCCATGTCGATCTGTCCGCAAACGGTCCTGGCGGTACCGTCGAGGTCTGCGGAAGGAATATCGGGCGCGCTTAGCGTGCCTGCGCTGATTGTAGGAGAGGTGGCCTGCTCGTGATATTCGCCTTGCGACGGGTTAACGAGGTTGGGATGTGTGAAAAGATTGCCGGAACCAATTGAACAGGCATCCATGGGATCTGTAGACACAGGATAGATGTCGTTGTTCTGAATCTGAATGGGAGATTGCTGGGCGCTCTGGCCAGCGCAATTCAGGCCATTGCTGAGGACGCCAGTACCAGGATTCGGGTTAGGGTTGTAAAGGATGTTATTTTCAATCGTTGAAGGAGCGAAGTAGGACACCAGCTCCTGACCTCCTCCGTAGATCGTATTATTGACCTCTTCGAGAACAGGCGCCGAAGTCTGAAACGCGCTCCCGCCGATGTAAATCTGAGTCGACGATTCGTTAGGATTGACGTTCCCGTAAATCAGGTTCTGGAGAAGCGTTACTTTCTGCGTCTGGAACGTAGCGATGAAAATACCCGCATTGACATCGGCAGTGTTATTTCGTAGGACGTTGTCTGCAATGTTTATCTGCTGTGCATCAAGAACATTAATGCCCGCCCCGTTGCTAGGAGTTGACGATGGCGATGAAGATGTACTTGCATGGTTGTCTTCGATAGTGTGCCGGGTGATCTGAGGTGCGAGCACGCTGTTCATCCCGACCCCATACCCCGAGCCAGGCACGCCGGTCGTCGCACGGCAAGAACTAAAGAGACTTTTATCCGAGTAGTTGTTTCCTTTGATATCGTTGCCCTGAATAAGCGGGCTCGACGCGCCTGTGGCGTAGATGCCATATCCATCGTTATTCAGAATCTGATTGTTGGAAATGGTGGGCGATGACCCTTTCACGTACACTCCGCCGCCATAACTGCAGTTGGCTGCGTTGCTGCGTCCGCCCGTAATGGTGAACCCGTTCAGCACGGCTCGCGACGACTCATTTGTGTCGAATGTGACCGTCTGCCCGTTACCGGCCGAGTTGATGATCGTCGACGATGCTCCTTTAAAAGAAGAAGCGCCGCTTGTAACGAGAATTGCTTTTCCCTTGAAATCGATATTCTCGTTGTAGATTCCCGGAGCGACCTGCACGGTGTCACCGTCTGCCGCCATATCAATTCCAGCCTGGATGGTCGGTGCCTGGCCTGGCACCTGAATCGTGTTTTGGGCATGGCACGCCGCACTGCAAACAGAAAAAGTGAAGGCGAGCCAGCAGAGCAAGCGCAAGGGTCCGAAGCACCGCATAGTTTTAATCATCTTGTTGGCTCGTCTTCTTGTCATCATCTGCTCAGTGGAAGTGATAGGCGAATCCAAAGTTGAAGACACGCGGCGAAAGCCCATGCGGCGGGAACCCATTCCATTGCTGTAATTCATAGTCGGCGCGAAAATTAAGATGGGGACGAAGCTCCACGTCTGTTCCGAAGCCGGGTGTCCAGATGTTGAACGCTAGATTCGCCACAGGACCGGAGCCGGGATGTTGCGGGTCTGGAGGAAACTGGAAGACGCCGCGCCCTACCAGCAGCTTGGCGTATGGAGCGAAACGATTGAAGTGGAAGACATAACGAGGCCCGATCTCGTAGGTCGTTTCGGTGATGCCGTGTGCAGCTCCCACATCGAACGAGCGATGAAACGAAAGCTCCGCTCCGATGTGAGGCGTGAAATCTGCCGTCGCGTACGCCCCGGCTCCGTACAGGGTTCGGCTGGAGTAGTCCGAACCGAACAGATTGATACTTGCACCCGCCTGAACATTCACTGGCCGGGTCGCGGCGGGCGCTATCTGTCCATGGGAGGTGCGGCCATGGAAGGCCACAGCCAGGACCAGAACTACCCACAGCCTGGCTTTCCTGCTCCCCACAAAGCGCCCCACAGAGACAGATGACTGCAGAGAGATCAAAGAAAAACCTCGTGGTGCGCCCAGCGACTTGGACCAGAGTCGCCGAAAAACGTCACCAGGCTAGTAAAACATTTTTACCCTGGTGGCGGCTGAACGCGCTCGCTGGAAAAGCGGGTCTTCTACTTCTTGCCATGCTAGAGATCTGAACTGTAAGCTTCAACTTCTAGACCTCCGGTGGCGGAGTTGTCTTCGAGCGTCACCGACACGGAATCATTGGCGTAATCGGATAGGAAAGCCTGACTCTTGTATGGCACTCTAGACAGGTCTCTCCACCCGTAGACGCGGTACTCACCCGCCGGAAGGTTCGGGACAGAGAACGCATTTCCCGGTCCGACCGGTACGGCGATCGACGTTCCCGAAGCGAGCGACTCTACAACGATTCCAGTCTTTCCCTCGGAGGAATCAGGTGAGCCGTTAATTTTCAAAACCCCGGCCAGCATCGCCGAGCCGTGAGCGGCTTCCACTTCAAAGTGCGGCTCGCTCATAGACTCGGCAAGCACTACCTGATTCCCGGCGTAGGCGGGACCGCCGCTGCTCACCCCATCGACGGCAGCAAACTCGTCCAAAGTCTCCACGGTCTTCAAAACCCATGTAGAGGATGCCATTGAAGAAGGCGATGTTTGGGTAGTAGTTCATGCTGCGCAGGTTGGTAAGGTACTGGCAGCCTTGTTGAGTCCTGGTACTGATGGTGGCAGTACAAAGCACCGGGTGTAGCCTGATCCGTTTGCATAAGCAACATACAAAGTATTATTGTTGACCGCCATCGACGGAGAGAAGGCCGGCCCACTGATCCAGCTATTCCCGCTGAAGGACTGGAAGACATGACCTCTGTCTGTGGAGTAAGCTAGAACAGCTGTTCCGTAGGAATCCTCGTAGGCGATGATAAGCACTCCTCCTGCCGAGTACAATGTCGGATTCGAGTTCGCGACCATGCCGTTGCCGGCGCTGTACAAGGAAGGCTGATAGCCGGGCAGCAATGTGGTCTGAGCTACACTACCACCGCCGTAGCCGTCGTTGGTCGCTATGAGGACGGGGCAGTCTCCACGGCTATTTCAACCGCCATTCTGCAGATATGTAGTAAACGTCGCGCCGCCGAAGATAACGGTCGAGACTCCAGGGCGACCGCCGGCTCCGCCAACGTTATTGACGTTGCCCACCACAGATGGGGAAGGCCAACTTAATGACTGGGCTTGCGCCGAGAGTCCGGCGAGCAGGCACAACGACATCGCAATCGTGCGTAAAGCAACTGTGCGCAAAGCTACTGAGAGCATAAACTTTTCCATTTTGTAAACAGCGGACGGTTGATGGCCCTTGAGTCACCTTAAGGGTCTTAAGCAGTCAAGATCGACGCAGGTCTAACCGGAAGAAGCCGAGAGGCCAGTACGGTGCAAGTAATCACAGTGTGGGTGCTTTGTTCTTTGACCCCCTTGCGTTCAGAGGGGGTCATCTCATGACCGAAACCATAGTACTCGGATTTGGGAGCTGTCAAGGGTTATGCAAGTAAAAATTGCGTGAACGCTGTGGCGAGTTTACAGGCCAAATCCCTGGCTGTTGTCGCTGGGCGACTGGCGCTGGGACAGGCCGTGGCCGATGAAGTTCTGAGCGGGGCTGTTCTGGTGCGAGTGGGCGTGTCCGGCTGGCATGGCGTGATCTAAAGCCGCATCCCGGCTGATCGGGTTTCGGTCGTGGTCGTAGAACTGCCCGGAAGCTCCGTCGATGTGGATGTGCCGGTGTGTCTCGTTGTGCTGATAACTCTGAATTGTGCCGGTTTCCGCTCGCCACGCAAACTGCTCAGCTTCGGCAGGGGTGAGCGCTTTGTTAAGCGGCGCGAAGTGGCGCTCGTGCTCGGCCCATGTATAAACACACTCGGCCTGTTCCGCTGGCCGCTGCTGCTCGACGGGGGAGGGCTGGAACTCGCGGGCAGTCTCGGGTGGTTTCTGCTCTGCCCCCTGCTCCTGCCTCCGGTCGCTCGCGGGCTGTTGCAGTTCCACCACCGAAGATGCAGGGCGGGTGAGCGCCGCATAGTCAGATATGTAAATTGTTGCATCCTGTGAGGCGCGGGAGATGGCCGTATAAACCGGGCTTTCGCGGGTGAGCTGCTGGGCGCTCTCCACCGTAACCAGGACTCGATCTGCGGCAACAGCTTTCAACCCGTCTACGACGTACCCATACTCGACGTGACGGGCTCGGGCCGGTTCCAGCTCCACGGTCTTACCGCTGTCCATCCGAACCGTGAGGGCGTTGTCCCCGGCAATCTTCTCGACGGTGCCGAAGTCGCGGGCGCGCAGCCCGAGCTCCTTATCCGGGGGCGGTGATCTGGATGCGCTCGCCCACGGCAAGTTCGCGGCGCTCCTCCCGGTAAACCGTGCTCTGCATGGTCATGGGCTTCATCAGGTGAGGGCTGTAGGAAAGCTGCTCGCCGTCCGCTTTCTGAACGGTGAGCATGTTCCCCTTGGCTGCGACCGTGACCACGGTAGCGGAGCTGTTCGGAGCGATGCCCTCGATCTGGCTTCCGGCGCGGTACTGGATGGTGTCGCCGGGGGCGTAGGTCTCGACCTTCTGCCGGTTGCCGGTCTGCTCGATCAGCACCGGCACAAACCGGCTCTCGCCGGCGAGAGTGCCGGTCCTCCGCAGCTCGTCGCGAATCAGCGGAGTAAGCTCCTGCCGGTCGGCACGGTCGGGAGCGACAACTACAGCCCGCCCCGGCTGCGCGGCGTAGTCGATGGCGACGGCGGCGAGCCGGTGCTCGGGGTGCGCGTACTCCCGGATGCGCCCCTGCTGCTGCAGCAGCTCAACTCCTCGGGCGGTCTCGTTCCTGCCCAGCGCGTCGATGGCCTGGCGCAGCTCCGCCGCGCTCGACGGCGGACGGAAGTCGACCGCGGCTGTTTTCGAGACATCGGCCGCAAGCCGGGTTCCGAGCGCCCCGGCGTCGTTGGTGTAAATGCGGGCGTCGTCGGACGCGCGGGAGATGGCGACGTAGGCGAGCCGGGTATTGATGAGGCTGCGCGGGGCTTCGGTGTCGATGTTGGCGAGCACCCGGCTGGCGGTGAGGCCCTGCGAACTGTGAGAGGTCACGGCATAGCCGTGGTCGAAGTGCCGCATCCTGGCCGGGTCGAAGCTGACGGTCTGCTCCTTTTTCCCGTCCATCGCCATCGTAATCCGGTTCGGCTCGACCTTCTGAACCGTGCCAAGATCGCGGTTTGCAATTCCGAGTTTCCGGTCAGACGCTGTGAACTGGATACGGTCGCCCGGCGCGACCTCACGGGTGGTCTCGCGGTAGGCGTTGACGCCCTGGAGCCGCTTCGGGTCGTAGGTGAAGCTTTCGCCGTCGCTCCGGCGCACAGTGACGGTGTTTTCTCTCGCGTTCGCCGAAAGCACGGTGGCGAAGCTTCCGCGCTCCAGCCCCATGTCCCTGCTGCCCTTGGTGTACTGAAGAACGTCGCCCGCGTGGTAGCGGGCGGCCCAGCCTCGATCCGCCCCGGTCATGTCCGAACGCTGAACCAGCGTGGAGAACTCGCGGCCATCCCTGGCGAGAGCGCCGGAGTCCCGCAGCACGACGCGCACCGCCTGATTGATTTCCTGCCGACTGCGGTTGTCGGGCGAGACAATGATCGTGTTTTCCGGCTTTGCGGCGTATTCCTTCGCGATAGCCTCGATGCGCTCTTTCGGGTCGGTGATCTCCGTCACGCGGCCTTGTTCCGCAAGCAGCTTGATTCCCGTGGCGGTGTCGTTTCTCGAGAGATGTTCCACCGCTCGCAGCAACTCCGGGTCACGCTGGCGCATAATCTGGTCGAGCTGCGCGGTCCTCATCCCGGCATCCTGCATTTGCTCGAAAGGGCGGCCCGCATCGACACCCTGATGCTGCCGAACATCGCCGATGACAAGCACTCGGTCCTGCGGCCCGATTTTGTCGAGAAACGCCTGCATCTGCCGGGTGCTGGCGAGCGAGGATTCATCAAGCATATAGAGATGCCGGCTGGCAGGATCGCCCGCTGACTGCCCCTGGCCTCCTCGGGCGAGAAAGCCCTGAAGCGTGTCGGCGCTGATCCGGGCGTCGCGGAGCTGGCCGGTCGCCCTCGACGTTGGCGCGAAGCCCTCGACGGCGTAGCCGCTTCTTTCCGCTCCTTCCTTAATAGTTTCAAGAGCGGTAGTCTTGCCGGTTCCGGCAAGGCCCTGCAAGCCGTGAATGCGGTCGCGAGAGGTCAGAACCTCCTCAATCACGGTGCGCTGCGCCGGGTTGAGAAAATCCCGTGTCCGGGCCTGCGCTGCGGCTTTTTCGGGCGTCATCATGGGATCGACGGCGTTTCGCCCTGCCCTCATGTGCTCGACGTTGGCCCGCTCTGCGGCAATCGTTTCGGGGGTTGTAAAGCCCCGCCCGGTGTCGTATTTCTGCCCATCAATCTGCCGGAACTCGCCTCGACTCTGGCGGCTGTCGAACTCCGCCCGGACCTGAGCGTAGGTCGCCTCGCCCATGCCGCGCCGCAGCGCATCGCGCATGATTCCGCGTTCGTCGGCTACCGCCTCGCGCTCGAAGATGCTCGCCTTCGCGTAGCTCACGGCCTCTCTTGCCCGGTCCATTCCATCCGGCCTGCGGTCTTGGCTCTGCGCTCGTTCGCGGGCCTCGCTGACGACCTTTCCGGCCTGATTGCCGAATGCGGCGGCAAGCTCCCTGTGAGCGCTCAGAACCTGCTCGGGAGTAAGAATCTGCTTGCCGTCGCGGGTCGAATGGGCGGCGATTTGCGCCGCTTCGGGGCTGCTGTAGCCCATCTTCTCCAGATGCTCTTTGATCTGCTGCGACCGGGGACTCGACGCGTCAAGGTACTCCTGCGAGTAGCCTTTTATCTCCGGCGCGCCGCTGCGTCCCGGTTCGATTTCGTAGCCCAGATTGCGGAGCCGGTAGGTCAACTCGGCCTGGTACACCGCCGTGGCATAATTCTGAGTATCGAAGAGGCTTTTGGGCTGGAGAGCCCGTGTCTGGCCGTCTTCGCGCTCGGTCACATTAAAGATGACAGCATGGGTGTGGAGCTGAGGCGCGGCATATCCGTCTACGGGACGGGCGGTGTCGTGCTCGAACTTCGCGGCGACAAGTTTGCCGGTCGTGGGGGGGGGGGGGGGTGGGGGGGGCGCGGGCGGGGGGGGGAGGGGCCC
>CAXTRW010000019.1:17414-24388 GCA_964246765.1 uncultured Acidobacteriaceae bacterium
GGGGTTTGTCCCCGCGTAGACGCGCTTGCGTGTATCGCTCCAGCTCGGAAAGAGCACTGGTCACGGCTGCCCGATGGGCGTCTCGCACCCGATCATCTCCTCCCACCAACGCGGTGAGCGAAACGGACTTTGGCGCTGAAAACGTCGCATCCCAACCGGCCCTATGCTCGACAGCCTTGGTCGACGTTCCGTCGGCGTTTTTGTACTTCTGGGCCTCCCGGTGCTGGACCATTTGCTCGCCGGTTGTGGGGTTCTGGCCGTCGGCAAGGCGAGCGAAATGCTCCTCGCTCACCTTGCCCGCAAGCCCCATCGCTTCGGCCAGACGGCCTTGCCATTCGCCCTGTACGGTGCCGTCCTGCTTCCAATAGTTTTGGCTTTCAGACGTGAACTCCAGCTTGTGATACGCCTGAGCCTGCCCCGAGCTTAGGGGCTTCGAGATGGTCACCATAGCGGCTTACAGGCCTCCCGCCGAAAAGCTGTGTACCGCGAGAGCGTCGCCCTCTTCCTCCGCCTCATCTTCGGAGGCGCTTGGCGGGCTCTCCGGGTCGATGGCGGCGAGCTGGTCCGGTCCCTTTTCTGGCTTCACCCGCTCCGGTTGCGGGTCCTTTGCGGCATCGGGCGCGGCGGCCTCTGCCTGCACCGTTTCCCGCTTTTCACCTTGGACAACTTCGGCTGCCGCTGCGGGCGCGGGCCGGTTCTTCTCCTCGGCATTCGCCGTGGAATCCTCCTCCGCCCTGGGTAGCGGCTTCGCCTCAATGGTCGGCGGCGGCAACGCAGGCGCGGGCTTCGGCTGGGTCTTTGGCTGGAGCGTCTTCGGGTCGAATCCAAGCTCGTCCTCTTCGACGGTTCGGGGCTCGAAGTCCGCCGCCACTCGGGGCAGGTCCGTGTAGGCGAAGGAGAACCGGGCGACGTTGTTTCCCAGCTTCAGGAATGCGTGTTTGTCCTCCAGTCCGGCGATTTCCGAATCCATCACCAAAGGCTCGATCTGCCGGTCTAGGGAGAAGTTTTTGCCCGCGCGGGAGCCGTCAAAGTGGGTCTCCTTCATGCGTTCGATTTCGACCTTGCCGATGGCGTTCGATACCCACTCCGCTGCCTTCGGCTCCGTCGTTCTGAGGAAGATTTTGGTCGCGGGCTGCGAGAGCATCACCTCAGCCATGTGGCCGTAGATGTACTCAAGCTGCGCCTTCCCCTGAAAGCCCAGCACGAGCGGGTTCCTACTCTTCCGATTCTCCGTGATGGCGGTGTGGAGCTGCGGCAGACGCTGCAAGCTCGCCAGCTCGTCAAGCACGAACCAGACGGGCCTCTGCTCGCCCGTCGGAGCGTTCAGAAGCCGCAAGACGAGCAGGTCAATCCAAAGCGAATGCAGGGGCCGGAGCGCTTCGCGCTCGGCTGCTTTGGACGTGATGAAGATCCAGCCTTTGCGCTTTTCGGCCCACTCGGTCGCGCTCCACGTCTTGTTCTTCGCCTGGGCTTTGGTCGGCAGCATTCGGAGGCTGTCGGCAATCAGCCCCAGCGACGCCAGAACACCGCTCCGCTGCTGCTGGGCTCCCTTGGCAATGATCTGCGCCAGCTCGGTATCGGCGACCCGCTGGTCGATCTCGCGGGGGTCGCTCATCCATCGAACAAGGTCCTGCGGCGTGGGTCCAAACGTAAGCAGATGAGCGAAAATCTTCTGCGGAGTTTCGGTAAAGAACTCACCCTTTTTGTCGCTCGTCGGCTGGTACAGAGAGGCCGCAATCGCCTTCGCTTCGGCCTTGCGCCGTAGCTCCTCGGATGGCCCCCAATATGGACAGCGGCGGTCCAGAGGATTGAGGATGATGTCTCCCCTGCGCTCGTCATAAAAGCGCTGCACGAACTCGCAAGCCGGATCGTAGACAATGGCCGTCTCTCGCCGGTCGCGTATCTGCCGGAGAACCTGCATCAACAGCGTCGTTTTGCCCGTTCCGGTGTCCCCGATGATCTCGATGTGCTGTGCTTCGTTCGCTCTCGGTATCTGCATCAGGGCCTTGGCTTCGGCCGTCTTGATGCCGATGCCGTCCCCCGCCACGGCTTTGTTGAAAGCCTTCGGCGAGAGCATGACGGGGCCTTTCAGCCGCCGCCCGTACTTCAGTTCCTTGCGCCGCCGGATGTCGCGGCGGATGGAATACGGGAGCTGAAGCAGCAGGGACACGAAACCGAACCAGAGCGGCGCGGCGTAGAGTTCGCCGAGGCCCTTTCCTTCAAAAACGGCGCTTCTGAAATAAGCGTGAAGAGGACCGTCCTGGTAGCTCTGCTCGGGACCTCTATAAAGGGTTCCGAAGCCCTTCGCGGCTGCTGCTTTGGAGAGAGCAACCGGCAAACTCTTTCCCTCCGGCGTCGGCGTCGAACCCTTGGCGGTATCCGCCTCCGTCGCAATTCTGCCCACCTTCGCGTCGTTTCCGACGTACAGCAGGCGGTACTTGTCGCGCTTGTGGAACAGGGCTCCGGCTGCGCTCCGCACGTAAGCCGGAGTGTAGAACTGCTGCAACGGAGACTGCGCGATAGTGAAGCGCGCCCACATGAAAGCGCAGGTGCACAGCAGCGCGATAAACACCGCTCCATAGGTGTACACGGGCGAGTGCGGCGGCCAGATTACCGTCTCTTTTCGTCCCCATTCTGTCGCCATCGCTATCGCTCCTTTGCCTCTGGTCCCACGTATTGCTGCAACACTTCACGCGCCGCCGTCCGCTTCTCTGTCCGCACTTTTGCCAGCACTTCGTTGAAGCCTTCGGCAGTCATTTTCTGGCCCAGCGCGATAGGCCGAAGCACGTTGTTAAGGAGCACTCGCATGGCGACCAACTCTGTGAAAAGGGCGTTTTCCTCGGTGCGCCCAGCTTCCCGCAAAAGCACCTCACGCGCCCACTCCCTGAGCGGTTTGCCGCTCTCGCGGGCGGCTCTTGCGAGTAGCAGTTCCTCGGCCTTTGTGAAGCGAGTAGCCACGCTCTGGGACCGTGCAAGCCGCCCCCTCTGCTTTTCCAGCCGCTCGGCTATATCGACGGCTTCGCTCATCTCGTTTCCCTCCCGGATTTCTGGTTGCACTTGCAACCGGCGCGGTTCCGTTTGCAACCGGCTCGCACCTAAGCACCGTGTTCTCAATGCGGTTCCGAATGGAACCGCAGCAGGCCTCTCCACAACCCTTTCAGGGGTGGAGTGTCACCCTTTTTCATGTGCGAAGCACATTCCCTGGTTGTGCCATCACAGTTCGAGGTAAATCCTTGCTGTTCAAGGCGCCGCACAAACAGCCCTTCAGCGCCCCGCCGCGTTCGCAGGCTTTCGCCCGCGCTTTGCACCCGTCGCGCCGTTTCCGTTGGCCTTCACACGCAAACCCTGAAGCGGTTTCGCATCGTTGTTGCCGTCCCTGAACTGCTGGAACTCCTTGTCCTTGGCGAACACGTATGCGAGCGCCTGATTCACAACATCGTCGGCTCCTGCGTTCAGAAACGCTGCGTATTGATCCACCTGTTTCGCGGTTGAATCTTCAAGTATTACGGTGGCGGTGATCTTCTGAATCTTCGTGACTTCCAGCAAGGGCATCGTTTGTTTCTCCTGGTCGGTTAGGCTGCGTGAAAAGTGTCGAGCGAGACTGCAATTGGCTTGTGAACCACGTCGTAAACGGAATCGAAATCGAAAGTTTTCAGCAGGCGGTCATAGCCGCGCACGGCGATAATTTCGCTGATGCGCCGCCCGGTCGCAAACCGCTGTACCTGCACCACCAACTGAACAGACTCAGCAATCTCCGCCGCGATGTCGTCGCGAGTGGCCTGCTGATGCGACCGCATCGCCAGTCCGCCAAACCGCCGCAAAGCTCGTACAGCGCTGCTTGCGTGAATTGTCGCCATGCTCCCGGCATGTCCGGTATTAAAGGAGTCGAGCAGTGTCCGCGCTTCTTCTCCGCGCACTTCGCCGAGAATGATCCGGTCTGGACGCCAGCGGAGGGCCGCCTTGAGGAGGTCGTTGAACGTCACCGCGCCTGAGTGTGCGTCGGTCTGGCACTCGGCGGCAAGGATGTTCGGCTTTGCAATCCGCAGCTCGCGCACGTCTTCAATCACCACAATGCGCTCGGCTTCGGGAATGCAGTCCGTGAGTGCGTTCAGGAGAGTGGTTTTGCCGCTTCCGGTTCCGCCACTGATGAGGATTGTTCTTCCGGCCTCGATCTGCTGCCGCAGGTAATCCGCTACGCCCGGCTCAACCGCTCCCTTCTCGATGAGGTCCTGGATGGTGTAGCGCACGGTCGCGAACTTCCGAATTGTGACTGCCGGAAGGGGTCGGACAATGGGCGGCAGAGCGGCGGCAAGACGGCTTCCATCCGGCAGTTGAGCGTTCAGCAGGGGGTTGTCTTTGTCGAGCTTTTTGCCCAGCCGGTTCGCAATTACCTCAAGGCTCGTGAGCAGGCTTTTACCGGCGAACTGGACACCCTCGGCGCGGCGCTTCTCACCCTGCCGCTCGTACCACCATTCCCCTTCGGGATTGCCCATGATTTCCGTCACTGTGTCGTCCAGCAAAAGGGCCTCGATGGGCCTCAAGAACGCAATGAGAAGTTCCAAGTCTCTGTTCATCGCGGCCCCTAATCGAACGCCTGATCCGCGCGGTAGCGAATGATCGTGAGCCCCAGTGGATTGACTGCAAGGGCCTCGTTCCGAACCTTGTCGGCAAAGACGTAGGTCGCGGTCGCAATCCAGCGCTCTTTCTTCAAAACCGTGTGATCGGCGGGGTTTGTAAACACCTTTTCGAACTCAATCCGGGCGTTGTAGGGGGACCGCTGAAGGTCGCCCAGCGTGATGCTTTTCACGTCGATATCGACGTAGGGCAGCGTCGTATCGTGCTGGAACGTCGCGATGGTCTTGTCCTCCTGCTCCCGCTCGATCACAGCCCGCTGCACGTCGCTGTTGAGGAAGTAAAGCGAAGCCGTTTGGTCCTGCTCGATGGAGTACCGGTTGCGTTGGAACGCGAGCGTGGCCCAGCGGGCGAGATAATACTTGCTCTCGGCCTCCTGCGGCTTGTACTGGTAGTTGCGGTAGTCGATGGCCTCGGCGCGCCCGACATCGTTAATCCGAATCACCATCGGCTTCACGTTCGCGAGTGCCTTCTGGCTCTTGAACGTGAGCGCCCCGAGCATCAGGCAAACGACTGTGAGGGCGAGCAGCGCCAGCTTCAAATAGCTGTTCATCACCATCGGCTCGCCGTACTGCTCCAGATAGCGTTCCGCTGCCCTGGTAACGGCCGGATTGTGGGTCTGCGTGGCGGACATGGCGGATCTCCTTCTATGTTGGAACTGTTAGCCCTTGAGGGCGAGCGCGGTCGCGATACCCATGCCTGCATCGTGGCCTGCGGTGTTACCGGAGAAAATGCTCGCGGTCATGGCTGGAATCTTGGAAATAATGAAGAGATTGGCAAGCACTAGAACGAGAAGAAGCGGGTAGTTCTGGATGATGGTCAGCGGATGTTTGGGATTGACCATGTTGGCCCAATAGCTCATGTAAATGTGTGAAAGCACCGTCATCACGGCGGCGGCGACCACTTTGTAAAAAGCGAAGCTCAGGAATGCCTTGAACCAGCCCCAGAACAGGAAGTCGAGCTGCTTGACAACCAGAAAAGGAATGAATATCGGCCCGAGCAATCCGACAACGGCGCTGCCGACCGCGCCGTAAGCCAGAATCGCAGTCGTGAGCGCTGAGAGAAGCCCCAGCAATAGCTGGACGATGCAGTAAACAAAAAGCGCATAGGGAGCGGTGAACATGGCCATGCCCGGACCGCCCCTCCCGAGAATGCCGGAGATGGAGTCGAGCATGTTGCTCGCCTGGTCTTTCCCGAGCGTGGCGACGATGCCGTTGCTGCCGTCCCGGATAAAACTCCTCAGTGAGAAGCTGAGACCGGGAATGGTGCTGTCGTAGTACTTCACCATGACGTAGGCGAAGGTCATCAGCATAAAGAAATTAAGGAACTTCCCCATGTTGAATCCGGCTCCGCCGTGCGCCGAAGCAAGCGCCTCCTGAACGCCGAACCAGACCATCATGATCGTGGCTAAGGAGAGAACCATTCGCAGCCCCATGGCGTTCAGCGAAGGGGCTGCTGTGGTCGATAACTGGTCGCAGGTTTGCGTTATCCAGTGAAGAAGGTCCATAGTTCCCTGCCCTCGGTGGTTGCTAGTAGCTGGTCGCTTCCTGAACGCCCTGAGCGCTGGAAGTGACCTGGAATTGATAGTTCGTCTCGTAGCCCTGCGCTGCTTGAAAAAGCAGCTTCAGCTCGTCCTGGCTTTGCTTGTCCTGAACCATCTGCTGCAAGGTCTGGCCCTGCGACAATTGGCTCTCGTCCTGCTGTGTACGAAGCAGCAGAAGCAGCGCCTGGTTGATTCGCTGCAAGGTCGCCATCTCGGTCTGCTGGTTGGGGTCAAGCGAGTGGCTGGCGGCCTCGAGATTGGTGATTTCTGTCTGCCGGGCGGTCTGATTTGCTCGGATCGTCCCGATTGCCTGCAAATTGGTCGCGTCTACGGAATCTCCAAGATCAAGAGTGGCGGTTTGTGCTGCCACTACCTTCTGACCCTGAGCATCCAGCGTCTCGTAGCCCGTCATCTGGGCGACGCGGCTGACGCTGGCACCCTGTATCGCCGTCGATGCCTTCCCGGTGTACTTGTTGACGGAGTTGAGCCAGTCGCCGGCGTTGCCATAGGTGTTCTGGCTGGGAGCATCGGCACCCACGACGGAAGCCCCGACCCGTAGCTCGTGTAGAGCGAACTGGGAGAGCTCGCCATGTGCTTGGCGAGTTCGATGGAAAGCGACGGTCATGCGGCGCTGCTGGCCGAATCCGGAGCCGCCGACCTTGCGGGCCTCTCCCAACACGATTGTTCCCTCGGGAATCAGGACGTGTTGATTGTCGTGCGAGTAGACGGGATTGGAGACAAGCACCTTCACCGGCCCCGCCGCGTCGCCGTCCAAGCGGTTCATCAGAACCGTGTCTAG
>CAXTRW010000020.1:0-1276 GCA_964246765.1 uncultured Acidobacteriaceae bacterium
CTGCTGCTTTTGACCGCATACATCCTCTTCGCGTTCGCGCGGCGCAAACCCGGCGCCCACGCCCACCCCGTCAGCCGCATCGCGCTGCTGGTCTCCGGCGCGCGCTACCTCCGCTGGCGCGCCCGGCAGTGGCGTAATCCGTCCCTCCCCCGCCCCGCCCCGGTCCGGTTCCAGTACCCGCAGGGCTCCGGTTTCACCGTCGGCGTCCTCCACGGCCTGGGCGCGGAAACCCCCTCCCAGCTCGTACTCTTCCTGCTCGCCGCCCACCTCGGCGGCACCAGCCGCGGCATCCTCGGGCTCGCCTGCTTCCTCTCGGGGCTGCTCCTTATGAACACCGCCATGACCGCCTCCGCCTCGGGCATCTTCGCCGGCAGCGCGCAGCGGCCCCGCGTTCAGGGCGTCGTTACCCTGCTCACCGCGGCCTACAGCTTCGCCATCGGACTCGTTTTCATCTTCGGCGCATCCAATCGCTTGCCCGCCCTGGTACGCTAGCCGGCCGCTCGGGCGAGGCGCGCTGCGCTACCATTTCCTACGATGACCCTTTCTGAAAAATCCGCTCTGCTGGAGAGCTGCCTGCGCGAGCTCGGCAGTGTGCTGGTCGCCTACTCCGGCGGCACTGACTCGGCCTTCCTCGCCTATGCGGCCCATCAGGCCCTCGGCAGTCGCATGCTCGCGGTCATCGCCGACTCCGCTTCCCTGCCCCGCGCCGAGCTGGCCGCCGCGCTCGACTTCACCCGCGCCCAAGAAATTCCCACGCACGTCCTGGAAACGGAGGAGCTCGCCAACCTGGACTACGCGCGCAACGACGCCCAGCGCTGCTTCCACTGCAAAGACGAGCTGTTCACCCGCATGGAAGCCGCCCGCTCTGAGCTCGGCTTCGCCCACCTCGCCTATGGCATGAACCTCGACGACCGCGGCGAGTTCCGCCCCGGGCAGCGCGCCGCCGCCATGCACCACGCGCACGCGCCGCTGGTCGACGCGGGCCTCGGCAAACAGGAAATCCGCGCCCTCGCGCAAGCGGCCGGGCTGCGCGTCTGGGACAAACCCGCCTCCGCCTGCCTGGCCTCGCGTATCGAGTACGGCCGCCCCGTTACCGCCGAAAATCTCTCGCAGGTCGAGCGCGCCGAGGCCGCCCTCCACGCCCTCGGCTTCCCTCAGGTGCGCGTGCGCCACCACGGCGACCTCGCCCGCGTCGAAATCGCGCGCGCGGCTCACGCGCGCGCGCTCTAGCACGCCACCCATGACCGCAACACCCCAACCCAGCGCCCCCAACGCG
>CAXTRW010000020.1:1286-24371 GCA_964246765.1 uncultured Acidobacteriaceae bacterium
CTCTCGCTCGCCTCGCTGGACCGCATCACCGAAGCGCTGCGCCCACTCGGCTTCCGCTACATCACACTCGACACCCAAGGCTACCGTTCCGGCTCCATGAACGAAGTCCTGCCCGCGTCGGCCATTGCGGCGGCTCGCTGACCGCTTTTCTCCACTGAGGGCAAAAAAAACATGCGCATCGCGTACCTCGACTGCTTTGCCGGCCTGTCCGGCGATATGTTTCTGGGAGCGCTTCTCGGCGCGGGCGTCCCCCTGCCTGTGCTGGAAGCCGCGGTCGCCGCGCTCGGGCTCGACGCATCCCTGCGCGTGGAAACCGTGGACCGCAGCGGCATCTCTTCGCTCAAGGTCCATGTACTCGAAGCCGGCGAGCTCGCCGAAGCGCCGCACAAGCACGGCCCCGGCAAGCACGAACACCCGCATGAGCACGCGCGCTCGCATGACCATGAACATCAGCACGACCATGAGCACTCGCACGACCACGAGGGCTCGCACGACCATGAGCTTGAGCATGAAAACGCCAATCACAAGTACACCCATGAGCATGCAACGCACGAGCACCCCCATGAGCATGAGCGTTATGAACACGCGGCGCACGGGCACGAGCTGGAGCACAAACACGAAAAGCACTCCCATGAGCCCGGGCACGAGCACCCCAACACACACGAGCACGAGCACCCGCACGCGCACGGCCGCTCCTTATCCGTCATCCGCGAACTGATCCGGGCCTCCTCGCTCGCCGAGCCTGTGAAACAGCGCGCCATCCACACCTTCGAGCTTCTGGGCCACTCCGAAGCCAAAATCCACAACGTCCCGGTCGAGCGCATCCATTTTCACGAGGTCGGAGCGGTCGACGCCATCATCGACATCGTGGCGGCGTGCGCCGGAATCGAGCACCTCCAATCCGAGGAATCCGTGCGCTGGTTCGCCTCCCCCGTCAACGTAGGCGGCGGCATAGTCCAGTGCGCCCACGGCACGTTTCCCGTCCCCGCCCCCGCCACCGCCGACCTGCTGCGCGGCCTGCCGACCTACGCAGCCCACATCGAAAAAGAACTGGTCACGCCCACCGGTGCGGCGCTGTTGCGCATGCTCGATCCCGAGTTCGGCCCGCAGCCCGCGATGCGCGTGGCGCGTATCGGCTATGGCGCCGGCACGCGCAACCCCAAGGGCTTCCCCAACGTACTCCGCCTAAGCCTCGGCGACAGCGCCGGCGAAGCAGCCCACCCGCCGGGAGCCGCAAAGGCTCACCATGCCGAGCCTGTCACGGTGCTCGAAACCGCGCTCGACGACCTTTCGCCGCAAGTGCTCGCGTATGCGGCCGAGCAGGCACTCGCCCAAGGCGCGCTGGACGTGATGCTCACCCCCGTCATCATGAAAAAGGGCCGCCCCGGCACACTCATCACCGTTCTCTGCCATGCCTCCGAAGCCGACACCCTCGAAACGCTGCTGCTGCGCGAAACCAGCACTCTGGGCGTGCGCCGCCGCCAGGAGCACCGGACCTGCCTCGACCGCACCCACCACCCCGTCGAAACCGAGTACGGAACGATCCGCGTAAAAGTCGGGTCGCGCGGGGCCGAGACGCTGAACGCCGCCCCCGAGTTCGAGGACTGCCGAAACGCAGCCGCCCGCGATGGCGTAGCCGTCAAACAGGTCATCCAAGCTGCCATAGCAGCTTTCGAACCAATTGCCCGAACCGCCCCTAAAGCTGCTATGCCTACCCTCGTAAATTCGCGCTTTTGAGACCCCAAAACGTACCCAAAAACACACAAAAAGGAGCCCTTATGCAGCGCAGAGAATTCCTCAAAACAGCAACAGTGGCGGGCGTCGGCGCGGTCACCGGGGCACCGGCGGCGCAGCCGCAAACCGCCGCTCCCACATCCCGCCCCACCTCGCCCGATATGCAATACCGCGAGCTCGGCAAAACCGGCGAAAAAGTCTCCGCCATCGGCATGGGCGGCTACCACCTGGGCAAACAGCCGACCACCGCTGAAAGCGTCCAGCTGATCCACTCAGGCGTGGACCGCGGCATCACTTTCCTCGATAACTGCTGGGACTACAACGACGGCACCAGCGAACTCCGCATGGGCGAAGCCCTGCAAAGCGGCTATCGCAATAAGGTCTTTCTCATGACCAAGATCGACGGCCGCACCGCAAAAGAGTACAACCGGCAGCTCGAGCAGTCGCTCGCGCGCCTGCGTACCGACCACATCGATTTGGTGCAGTTCCACGAGGTCATCCGCATGGAAGATCCCGACCGCATCTTCGCGCCCGGCGGCGCGCTGGAGGCGGCAGTCGCCGCGCGCCAAGCAGGAAAACTGCGGTATATCGGCTTTACCGGACACAAGGATCCCGCGGTGCACCTGCGCATGCTGGACGTGGCGAAGCAGCACAACTTCCACTTCGACACAGTACAGATGCCGATCAACGTGATGGACGCGCACTTCCGCTCGTTTACCAAGGAAGTGATGCCGGTGGCCTTGCAGCAAGGGATCGGGGTGCTGGCGATGAAGACCTTTGGCGACCACTTCATCCTGGACAGCAACACCGTGCAGCCCTTGGAAGCACTGCAATACGGGCTATCGCAGCCGGTTTCCGTGGTGATTACGGGCATCGATTCCATGCCGATCTTGGACCAGGCGATGGCGGCGGTGAAGAACTTCCAGCCGATGGGCCAAACACAACAGGCGGCGCTGCTGGCGCGGACGCGGGACGCGGCGATGACGGGCAAGTATGAGCTGTTCAAGACCACCCCGCACTTCGATGGAACGGCGCAAAACCCGAAGTATTTGGGCTAGGTTTTGAGAATACCCGCCACGAAGTGGCCGCCAGCCGCGCAGGCGGTTTTGAGTTTTTTTCAGATCGGTCCTGAGCGTCTCGCTCAGGCGATCCCACGTCTCAAACGCGAGACGTGGGGCGCCCGTGTATGTAACTTGCGCCTAGGCTTTCGCGTCGCGCATCGCTTTCACAGTGTCATGCGACTTTTGAATGTGCGCTTGCTGCGTGGTGAGCAGGTCGCGGACATCGCCGGGCAGGTGCTCCTGGAGCGCATCGGCGTAGGCCTTTTTGACCGCGTCCTCTCCCTGCTCAGCGCTGGCCAGCAAGGTGTGGTCGCCGCCGCCCAGGTTGGCCTTCAGCTCAGCCCAGGCGCGGTGCACCTTGCCCGAGACCATGCCGCTCTGGTGCACGTCCTTCACGCCCAGCCTGCGCAACTCGTTCTCAAGCTCACCTGAAAAATTGGCGCGCGCCTGGGTTTCTTCGAGGAAAAACTTGCGGGCCGCGGGATCCTTGAGGTGCTTTTCCAGCTCCAGAAAGCCCTGGTGGCCGTCGCGGAGGATGTCAATGAGCTTGCCAAGTGTGGCTTTTACTTTTTCCTGATCGATCGATTCCGGCATGTGTATTTTTTCTCCCGAGAAACTTCGATGCGCGCAGAGCGGAAACGGTCGGCTCTAGCAGCGGCCGCCCTCCCGGCAGTACGCGTCCGCCGCGGCGAGGTACCGGCTCCAATCCTCGGCAATGCCGCGCTGGGCTTGGGCCAGCGGCATGCGCCCGGCGCGCACCTGAGCAGCCAGGTAGTTCTCCACGCGGTCCTTGATCTTGAAATTGCGCGCGGGCAGCGGCGCGTCCGAGGGGCCGCACTCGGGCCAGATGTTTCCCAGGCCGTCAGCGCCGCCCAGCTCCAGGGGTACCAGATGGTCGAGCTCGCACACCTGGTTTTCGCCTGAGTTTGGGCGGGGTTTCACGATCCCGTACCAGCGATAGGCGATGTGCTTTTCCGCTTCGCTGGTGGCGCAGTTTCGGTCGCAGCGGGTGGTCCAGGCGGGATCGCGGAGCGTGTCCGCCGTGACGGACGGGTCGACGCCGCCCGGGGTGCAGCGCGGGTCGGGAAAGACGTTTCCGCCGCGCACCACGACGGCGCAGTTCGCCGGGGCCGGCGGTGTCCACGGGGCGAAGTAACGGGAGGAGCAGCGGACGCCCAGCGCGGCACAGCCCGCCCCGGTTTGCGCGCGGCGATGCGATTCGCTCCTGTGCGAACGGGGACTCGGAGGTGGGGGCGTACGCGCCAACCAGCGGATCGCAAACAGGGCGGCGAGGACGAAAAACACGACGAGCAGGATGGAGATGCCTCGGGGCGAGGCGGAGCGCGGCGGCATGCGCCCTATTTTAGGCAGGCGCGGTTGACACAGGCGGGAGTGGGGGTTAGGTTGGCCGTGGACCGGTACTCGCTTTTCGTTAAAAACCCAGGTCGCAAGCGTTTTGCAGGGGAGCCATGAAGAAGCAGCTTACATTCGGCGTCATCGTCGCCTCGCGCGGTTTTTTCCCGCACCACCTGGCCAAGGAGGGCCGCGAGGACATCGTCGCGGTTCTGGCGAAGCTGGGGTACAACTCCGTGGTGCTGTCGCCGGAGGAAACCCAGCACGGCGCGGTGCAAACGCCGGACGACGCGCGGCGGTGCGCGGAGCTGTTCAAGCGAAACGCCGACGCGATCGACGGCATTATCGTCACGCTGCCGAACTTCGGCGAGGAGCGGGCGATCGTGGACGCGATTCGCCTGAGCGGGCTGCGCGTGCCGGTGCTGGTGCAGGCCACGCCCGACCGCACCGACATCATGAAGATCGAAAACCGGCGCGACTCGTTCTGCGGCAAAATGTCGGCGTGCAACAACCTCCAGCAGTACGGAATTCCCTACTCGCTGACGGCGAAGCACACGGTCGGGCTGCAGTCTGAAGCGTTCGCGCGCGACTTGGCCGGCTTTGCGGCAACCTGCCGGGTGGTGAACGGGTTTAAGAACCTGCGCATCGGAGCACTCGGCGCGCGGCCCGCGGCGTTCAACACGGTGCGGTACTCCGAAAAATTATTGGAGCGGCACGGGATTTCGGTCGAGACGCTGGATCTGTCGGAAGTTCTGGGACGGATCGACCGGATGAAGGACACGGACGACGCGGCGCAGGCTAAGCTCGCTGCCATCCAGCAGTATGTGCCGACTTCGGGGATTCCGCCCGAGGCGCTGATGAAAATGGCGAAGCTGGGCGCGGTGATCGACGGGTGGATGCGGGAAACCTACTGCACAATTTCCGCGATCCAGTGCTGGACGGCGATGGAGGAGTACTTCGGCGTGGTGCCCTGCACCGTGATGAGCATGATGAGCGAGAACCTGTTCTCCTCCGCCTGCGAAACGGACGTGGCCGGTGTGCTGAGCATGTACGGGCTGGCGCTGGCTTCGGAAACACCTTCGGCGCTGCTGGACTGGAACAACAACTACGGCGAGGACGAGGACAAGGCGGTGTGCTTTCACTGCTCCAACCTGCCCAAGCATTTCTTCGAGTCGGTCACGATGGATTTTCAGGCGATCATCGCAGGAACGGTGGGCAAGGAGAACACCTTCGGTACCTGCGTGGGGCGCGTCAAGGCCGGGGCGATGACCTACCTACGATTCTCAACCCACGACAACGCGGGCGAGATGCGCGGCTACGTGGGCGAAGGCGAGTTTACCTCCGATCCGCTGGAGACCTTCGGCGGCGCGGGCGTGGTGCGGATTCCTCGCATGCAGCAGCTGCTTAGGTTTATCTGCGAGCGCGGGTTTGAGCACCATGTCGCGGGGAACTTCTCAACCGTCGCCGCGCCGGTGTACGAGGCGGCGACCAAGTATTTAGGCTGGCAGATGCACTGGCACGACAAAGACTAAGACCCCCTACGCGGGAGGCGGCCACTTCGTGGCGTGTTTTTGTTGAAGGCGTAGCGCTCCCGTTGGTTGCGGTCGATAGTGCGGATCCCGACCAACGGGAGGGCCACGGCGTTCGCAAGACAAGCATCAACCAAAACCCGCCACGAAGTGGCCGCAAGCCGCGCAGGCGGTTTTGGTTTTAGGAGTTTTGTGTCGAGTACAACGGTAGCCGGTGTTGATTTCGGAACCCTGAGCGTGCGCGTAACGCTGCTCCATAGCGAACGCGGCCGCCTTGGCACCGCCTCCGCCGACTACCCGCTGCACCGCCGGCGCGACGATCCCGACTACGCCACGCAATCGCACACGGACCAGATGAACGCGCTGGTTCTCGCCACGCGCAAGGTGCTCGCCGATTCGGGCGTCGCGGGCCAGGAGATCGCCTCCCTAGCGCTCGACACGACCGGGTCCAGCGTGGTCGTCGTCGGACGCGACATGCAGCCCCTCGACGACTACGCCCTGTGGTGCGACCACCGCGCCACGCTCGAAGCCCAGCAGATCACGTCGCTGGCGCACGCGGAAAAGCTGGAAGCCATTGAATGGTGCGGAGGCGTGTACTCGCACGAGTGGGGCTGGGCGAAGCTGCTCTACTGGCTCCGCCGCAACCCGGAGCGCCGCGGAGAGTTCGCCACCGCGTTTGAGCACTGCGACATGGTCGCCGCGACGCTCGCCGGCATCACCGACCCGCGCGCGGTGAAGCGCAGCGTGTGCGCCATGGGCCACAAGTGGCTGTGGAATCCGCGGTGGGGCGGCATGCCTCCGCAGGCGTTTTTCTCCAAGCTCGACCCACTGCTGGACCGCGTTCGCGAGCGCTTCGAGGGCGAGTACGCGACCTCCGACGCGCTCGCCGGCATGCTCGCGCCGGAGTGGGCGGAGCGGCTCGGCCTGCGGGCCGGAATCCCGATCCCGGTCGGCGCATTCGACGCGCACTGGGACGCGGTCGGCGCGGGCTGCCGCGAGGGCGACGTGGTCAACGTCGTCGGCACCTCGACCTGCATCATCGCGATGGAGCGCAGAGCGACGCTGGTTCCGGGCGTCTGCGGCGTGGTGCCGGGCAGCGTCCACCCGACCTTTACAGGCGTGGAAGCAGGCCTTTCCGCAACCGGCGACATATTCGAGGCGATCGCGCGGCGCGCCGGAACGGGCGTCGGCGAGCTGTCGCAGGGGCTGGAGCACTACCGCGCCGGCCAAACCGGCCTGCTGCGCCTCAGCTGGGATAACGGCGACCGAACCGTGCTGGTCAACGCCGAGCTGGGCGGCGTAACCCTCGGCTGGAACCTGCTCCACACCGCGCAGGACGAGCTGTTCGCAGCCATCGAAGGCACTGCCTTCCACACCCGCATCATCCTGGAACGCATGGCCGAGCACGGCGTCCCCGTCGATCGCGTGATCAACGCGGGCGGCATCCCGCAAAACAACCGCGTGCTCAACCAGGTGTATGCCGATGTGCTGGGCAAGCCTGTGCTGGTGCCGGACGGCGTCCCGACCTCGCTGGGCTCGGGCATCTTCGCGCTGCTCGCCGCCGGCGCCTTCCCCTCGGTCGAGGCCGCGCAGGCCAAGCTCTGCCTGCCATTCCGCACCTACACGCCCCAGCCCGCGGCACACGCGGTCTACCAGCGGCTGTTCGCGTTGTACCGCGAAGTGTACTTCGCGCTCGGCACGCGAGCGGCGGCGCCGGCCGCGCTGGGAGCGCTTCTGCCTGAATTGCGGGCAATCGCCGAAAAAACCCGAGACAAACGCGCGGAGGGATTGTAGGCTCAGGGCACGCACCGGCTCTCCCCGGAGCGACCGCCGGACAAAAAGAGGCTTCGAGAGCGCGCCATGCCCCGGGCAAAACGAAGCAGCAACGGAGGGGGCCGCCCGGACATCCGCGATGTCGCGCGGCTGGCCCAGGTCTCCATCGCTACCGTTTCGCGCACCATGAACGGCGTGCCCACGGTCGACCCGGAGCTGGCGCGGGCGGTGCGCAAGGCCGTGGAGGAGCTCGGGTTCCGCCCGCACGGACCGGCCCGCATGCTGGTCTCCGGCCGCAGCCGCCTCCTAGGCCTCATCGTCTCCGAGATCACCAACCCGTTCTTCCCGGAGCTGATCCAAGGCTTTGAAGAGGCCGCCGTCGAGCTGGGCTACGAGATCCTGATCGGCTCCACCAGCTACGATCCCGGACGCATGGAGCAGTGCGTCAACCGCATGCTCGAGCGCGAAGTCGACGGCGTGGCGGTCATGACCTTCGGCATGGAAACGCCGCTGCTCGACCGCCTGGCCGCGCGCGGAGTGCCGCTCGTGTTCGCCGAGGCCGCGCCCGCGCCCACAGGGCCGCAGTTCAGCACCATCGAGGTGGACTACGAGCGCGGCATCTGCCAGGGGGTCCAGCATCTCGTCGCGCTCGGTCACAGGGAGATTGCGTTCATCAGCGGACCCCTGCGGCTGCATTCGGCGCGCGCGCGGCAGCAAGCTTTCCTGGGCGCGGCGAAGCAGGCCGGCTTCGCGCCCGGCCCGGAATGGCTGCCGGAAGGCGACCACACGCTCGAGGGCGGCATCTCGGCTATGCGGGCGACCCTCGCCGGCCGGCGCCGGCCCACGGCTGTCATGTGCTCCAACGACATGACCGCGATCGGCGTGCTCCATGCGCTCTACGGCCGGAGCTATCGCGCGCCCGAGGATTTCTCGGTCATCGGCTTCGACGACGTCAGGATCGCGCAGTACACCCTGCCGCCGCTCACTTCCATCCAGCTCTCCAGCCGGGAACTGGCGCGCAGAGCGGTCGTGGCGCTTCGTCGGCACCTGGAGCCCCAGGACAAGACGCCCGCGGCGAAAGATCCGGTAACCACAAGCTTGACCGTGCGCCAAACCACCGGCGCGCCGCGGACCAGCCGGAACTGAGCCTGCTCGACGGGCCGGCCCGTTTTCCTCGACCCCGTCCGCAACCGCGAAGATCGTCGGCTCACAGCAAAAAGCGACCTACGATGCCGTCTCTTGCCTGCGTGTTGCATGGGCGCGGGCCGGCGAAATTGTGCGTCTCCATACCGTTTTCAGCGTCGCGGCGATGCTACTATTCCGGTAACGTGACAAGTTGATCACGAGTTAGCAACAAGACATCATCTGCGCACATTGCAGAACCTCAGCGATTCATTGCCGGGCACTTCTCCTTTCCGGCTGCTGGAGGACAGTTTCCCGCAATCCCCCGGGAGGTTGGTAGATGCTTGAAGAAGTAGAGGCAGGCGAGCCGCAGCGGTTTCGCCTCGATGTCCCGCTCCACACGCTGCTCACGCAACAACAGGGTCCCGCGCCCGTCTTTGCACCGGTGGGCGTACCGCAGCGCTTCCCCGAACCGGTGTTCCCGGAGCGGCCCGAGCTGCTTGGGCCGGTCGACTTCGACGAGCCCTGGTCCGCGCCCGATAAGCGTAAGTGGACGGCCGGTCAGATCTATCACACAATGCAGGGCTGGCTGTTCCCGTACATCCGCTCGCGCGTGACCTCGGGCGATTTTCACCCGCTGATCGCCTATCTGTTCACCGAATTCAAGTGCAACCTCGACTGCCATTACTGCTGGGCCTTTGACAACAAGGTCAAGGGCATGACGGAAGACACAGCCAAGCGCTCCATCGATTGGCTGCACGCGACCGGCTGCCGAGTGTTGGCATTCATGGGCGGCGAGCCGCTGCTGCGGCCGGACCTGATTCACCGCATTACTCACTACGCGGCCAAGAAGGACTTTTGGATCTACCTCCCCACCAATGCGCGTCTGCTGCGGACCGACGTAATCGACAAGCTGGCCGACGCGGGTATGTCGACCTTCAACATCGCTGTCGATTCGGTCGAGCTCAAGAAGAGCCTACCCAAGGCGCTCGCGCCGATTCGCAAGCAGTTCGACTATCTCGTCCGCAAACAGTACGGCTATGGCTACTCAGTGTTCCTGAACATCAACATCTGCCGCAATAACCTGCAGGATGTTCGCGACCTGACCGAGATTGCCCGCGACAACGGCATCGCAACCGACTACCACATTAATGAGCAGCCGCTGCTCGAGCAGGACGACCACTTCAAGCACAACGATGCGGACGAGAACGAAACTTACATCCGCAAGCAGGACTGGCCGCAAGTGGAGGAAACCATCCAGTGGTTGACGGAGAAGCAGGACTCCGGCTATAAGATGGTGAATTCGAATGCACGCCTGTGGCAGATGGTGGACTTCATGAAAGGCCAACACTTTCCGTGGAACTGCCGCGCGGGTCAGAACTCGATGATCATCCGCGTGGACGGTTCGCTCGCGCCTTGCTTCCCCATGTACACCGCGAACTATGACTGGGGCACGGTGGAAAACCATAAGTTTGAAACCAAGCAGCTGGACAAGCAAAAGGAAACCTGCCAAACCCACTGCTTCTCGACCTTGAACCACATCCTGGGCTGGTGCTATAACGATCAG
The DNA here is from genome assembly GCA_964246765.1 of uncultured Acidobacteriaceae bacterium. Lineage (GTDB taxonomy): Bacteria > Acidobacteriota > Terriglobia > Terriglobales > Acidobacteriaceae > EB88. The sequence goes on from CAXTRW010000020.1 coordinate 11,426, forward strand.
CGCGTAATCAAGTTTTTCTTCAAGCAGCTCGCGCACGGTTTCCAAGGGATGAAAGGCCAGATGTAGTCGGGCCTCAAGCACAACCACGCCGGCTTGGGGCCGGCCACACACCTGACTTAGAGGAGGCACCACATGCCGGTAGCAGAGCAGGAGACGACGCAAGCGGAGTTCGACCGGGAGATTCAGGCGCGCATCGACCAGGAGCGCGCACGCCTCCGCGCCGAAGCAGGTCTGGCCCGTCTGCGCGAGTTTAAGAAGCCTGTCGAGAACAGCTTCGCGGCGCACGAGCGCGATACCACCACCATTCTTTTCGGCGGCCTTACCTGGAAGCACGAGGAGATGATTAAGTCGGTTTTTCACGGTTCGGGCTATAGGTGCCAAAACATCCCCACGCCCGTGGTTTCCGATTTCCAGGCGGGCAAGGAGTTCGGCAACAACGGCCAGTGCAACCCGACTTACTTCACCGTCGGCAACCTGGTGCAATATCTGCAAAAGCTGGAGCGCGCGGGGGAAACCCGCGAGCAGATCATCGCGAACTATGTCTTCTTCACCGCCGGCTCCTGCGGACCCTGCCGCTTCGGCATGTACGAAGCCGAATACAGGTTCGCGCTCAAGAATGCCGGCTTCGACGGCTTCCGGGTGTTGCTCTTTCAGCAAACAGACGGCATCAAGGCGGCGAGCGGCGAACCGGGCCTCAAGTTCTCCGTCGACTTCGGCATGGGCATGCTGAACGCGCTCAATCTTGGCGATGTGATTAATGACATGGTGTACCAGGTGCGGCCCTACGAGGTACACAAGGGCGAGACGGATCGGGTCATCCAGGATTCGGTCAAGCTGATGACGCAAACGCTGCGCGAGCGCAAGCGCTGGCACATCGACGACGCGGCGCCGAAGTGGCTGAAGCCCACGCTCGACAAAAAGCCCAAGGTAACCGGCATTCTATGCACTCTGGGCAAGGTCGCGCATAACCTGTACGGCAAGGAGTACGTGGACGCGCTGCACACCTGCCGCGACTCGATCGACGCCATCGAGGTGGACCGGCTGCGCGTGAAGCCTGTGATCAAGATTACGGGCGAGTTCTGGGCGCAGACCACCGAGGGCGACGGCAACTTCAATATGTTTGCCTTTCTCGAGCGCGAAGGCGCGCAGGTCGTCATCGAGCCCATCGCGACCTGGATCGACTACATGATGTATGTCGCGAAGGAAGGGGCGCGGGCGCGGTTCCACGCGGAGAAAACGGACAAGGAAGTGAAGTGGTTCGAAGTCAAAAAGCGCGCGCGCAACGGCTTCGGGCTATTTAAGAAAACCGCCGGGCTTTCGGTCGGCTCGTCGATGTGGACCTATTTTTATCACCGCACCATCGGCCACCTGGGAGGCTTGACCCACCATCTGATCCCCCAGAAAGAGCTCGCCGGCCTGGCGCACCCCTTCTACCACCAGCTCGCGCGCGGCGGCGAGGGCCACATGGAGGTGGGCAAGAACATCTACTACACCGTCAACCACCTCTGCCACATGGTGCTCGCGCTCAAGCCCTTCGGCTGCATGCCTTCGTCGCAGTCTGACGGGGTGCAATCGCGGGTGGTCAACCAGTTCAAAGACATGATCTTCCTGCCCATCGAAACCTCGGGCGAGGGCGAGGTCAACGCCCACTCCCGCGTACAGATGTCGCTGGCGGAAGCCAAAGCCAAAGCCCGCGCCGAGTTCGACTCCGTGCTCCAGAAAACCGGCCGCACCCTCGAAGAACTCCGCGCCTACACCGCCGCCCACCCGGAAACCCGCCGCGCGCTGTACAAGTTTCCGCACGCGCCGGGCATCGCCGGCACCGCCGCGCAGTTCGCCCTGCACCTGGACGCGCGCATGCGCAAAGAAGAGGGCGCGTGGCGCGGCAAGGCGCGGATGCGGGCGGCGGCTTGCTTGTAGCCTTGGCGAAGCCGTCTTTCGCCGGCGCGAAGGTGCCCCACGTCTCACAATCGAGGCGTGGGGCGCCCACACTTTTTTCCTGGGCTGAACCCATGTAGACGTGGGCGCCCGAGTTGTTTTTCTCGCGATCGAACCCAGATCAGAGGGCACACATGAGCAGATTCCACGTAGGACTCGACGTAGGCTCCACCACTGTGAAAGCCGTTGCGATTGAAGCCGCTACCGGCGCGAGCCTTTGGCAGGACTACCAACGCCACGACACGCGGCAGCCCGAGAAGGTTCTCGAGTTCCTCGACCGCATGCGCGCGGAAGCGGGCGTGGAGCCGGGCAACACGCGAATGTTTGTGACCGGCTCGGGCGGCGGCACCCTCGCCGAGCTGATCGGCGCAAAGTTTGTGCAGGAAGTTCACGCGGTTTCGCTGGCCGTCGAAAAGCTGCACCCCGAGGTGTACTCGGTCATCGAGCTGGGCGGCCAGGACGCGAAGATCATCGTCTTCAAGGACGATGCGGAAACGGGTCGCAAGAAAAAAATCCCGTCCATGAACGACAAGTGCGCCGGAGGCACCGGCGCCGTTATCGACAAAATCAACGCCAAGCTGCGCATCCCCGCGGAGGAGCTTTCCAAGCTCGCGTACGAGAACGTCAAGCTCCACAAAGTCGCGGGCAAGTGCGGCGTGTTTGCCGAGACCGACATCAACGGCCTGCAGAAGACCGGCACGCCGCCCGATGAGCTGATGGCATCGCTGTTCGAGGCGATCGTGCTGCAGAACCTAAGCGTGCTGACCCGCGGCCACACCCTGCGCCCGCACGTGCTTCTGTTGGGCGGCCCGAACGGTTTTATCCGCGGGATGCGCGAGGCGTGGCAGGCGAATATCCCGCGCATGTGGAAGGAACGCAAGGTCGAAATCCCCGAGGGGATGGACCCCAAAGACCTGATCAAAGTGCCGGAAAATTCACAATATTTCGCGGCGCTGGGGGCGGTCGAGTTCGGGCGCGACGAGGACGAGGAGATCGGCCAGTACCTCGGCACGGATCAGCTGAAGTACTACATCGATTTCGGCCGCGCGGCAGAAAAGGCCGAAGCCGGCGGCAAAGGGCTGGTGGAGGCGCCTTCGGAGCTCGACCTGTTTAAGCAGCAGTACACCAAGCCGAAGTTTGTTCCACGGCCCATTGCAGCAGGCTCGGTCGTGCGCGGGTTTGTGGGCATCGACGGCGGCTCTACCTCTACAAAAGCCGTGCTGCTCGACGAGCAGGGCGACATCGTTTGTAAGGCCTACCAGCTCTCCAACGGCAACCCCATCCACGACACCATCGAGATGTTCGAGAAGCTGCGCGCGCAGATTGAGGGCGCGGGGGCAACGCTCGAAGTGCTTGGAGTCGGAACCACCGGCTATGCGAAAGACATCCTGCGCGATGTATTGAGCGCGGATGTGGCGCTGGTGGAAACGGTCGCGCACACAGAGTCGGCGCTGAAGTTCTACGACGACCCGCACGTCATCGTGGACGTGGGCGGCCAGGATATCAAGCTGATCGTGCTGAAGGACGGACGCGTCAAAGATTTCAAGCTCAACACGCAGTGCTCGGCGGGCAACGGCTACTTCCTCCAGAGCACGGTCGAAGGTTTCGGGCTGAAGGTCGAGCAGTACTCAGATCTCGCGTTCTCGGCCAAGTCGATGCCGGTGTTCGGCTACGGCTGCGCGGTGTTCATGCAGTCCGACATCGTGAACTTTCAGCGCCAAGGCTGGCGCGCGGAGGAGATCCTCGCAGGCCTCGCTGCGGTGCTGCCCAAGAACGTTTTCCTCTACGTCGCGAGCATCCCCAACCTGTCCGCGCTCGGCACGCGCTTTGTGCTGCAGGGCGGCACGCAGAACAACCTTGCCGTGGTCAAGGCGGAGGTCGATTTCATCCGCGCCAGCTTCAAGGCTTCCGGCAAGGAGCCCGAGGTCATCATCCACGAGCACTGCGGCGAGTCGGGCGCGATCGGCGCGGCGCAGGAGGCTTTGCGGCTCTTCAACAACGGCCGCCAGACCACGTTCGTCGGGCTGGAGGCGGTCGCCAACATCCGCTATCGCACCACGCGCAACGAGGACACGCGCTGCTATTTCTGCAAGAACAACTGCCTGCGCACCTTTATCGACGTGGACGTGAACGGGGCCAAGCTGACGGTGGAGCAAACCGCGCACGCCGACGGCACCCACAAACACGCCGAAACCACCAAGGAAACCCCGGCGCTGCCCGCGCTGGCCGCCATTGAAGCCAACCTGGACGAGGCCGGCTCCTGCTCGACAAGCAAGCCGAATCTCAAGGCAAAAATCGAACCGCTCATCCTGATCAAGTCAGCCAACTCCGGCACGATGATTGAAATGCCGAAACCCACCGAATTCCAGGACAAGAAGACGAAGGTCCCGCTGCGCATGGGCGAGCAGCGGCTCATTATCGCCACCTGCGAAAAGGGCACGGTGGAAGACGTAGCCGACATGAAGGACATCAAGTCCGGGCTCGACGCAATCATGGCGAAAAACCCGAACTATGTCGATATAGCCGCGCACGATGTGTTCCGGCACCGCAAGGTGGAGGTGGTGGCCGACGCCGCGCCCTCGACCAAGGGCCTGTTCGTTAAGGAGGCCGCAAAAACCCGCGCCGCCCTGATGGCGAAGCGGAAGGAGTTCCGCGTCGGCCTGCCGCGCCTTTTAAATACCTATGAGTACGCGTCGTTTTTCAACGCCTACTTCGCCGCGCTCGGCCTCGTGTCCGAAAACATCGTCTACTCCGACTACACCACGCCGGAGCTGTACCGCGCGGGGGCTTCGCGCGGGGCGATCGACCCTTGCTATCCCAGCAAGATCGGCATCGCGCACGTGTATAACCTGCTCGCGCTGCACCACGCGAAGAAGCCTCTGCACGCGATCTTCTTCCCCATGTACGACGTGCTGCACACGCCGCTTGTGAACCTTACCGGCTCCAACGCCTGCCCCACGGTGACCGCGACGCCCAACGCCGTGAAGGCCGCGTTTACCAAGGAGTCGGACATCTTCGCCGAAAACAACATGGTCTATCTCGACCCCATCCTGAACACCCGCGATGAGCGCATCTGCGCCGAGCAGATGTTCGGCTGCTGGGCGCCGCACCTGGGTCTGTCGCGCGAGGAGAACACGCGCGCGATCGAGGCCGGGTACAAAGCGCTATTCGCGGGCGAGCAGAAGATTCGCCGCGATGCGCGCGCGACGCTCGACCAGCTGGAACGCGAGGACCGCATCGGCATCGTGATGCTGGGCCGCGTGTACCACCACGATCCCGGCCTGAACCACGAGATTCTGGAGGAGTTCCAGAAGCTGGGCTACCCGATCTTTTCGCAGTCGACGCTGCCCATGGATGAGGATTTGCTGGATCGGCTGTTCGGCGACGAGGTGCGCGCGGGGATCATTCAGCATCCGCTCGATATCGCGGATGTATGGAAGAACCGCTACTCCACTTCGACGAACCACAAGGTGTGGGCAGCGAAGTTTACGGCGCGGCACCCGAACCTGGTGGCGCTGGAGATGTCGAGCTTCAAGTGCGGCCACGACGCGCCGATTTATGGCGTGATTGAGGGCATCATCGAGGGCTCGGGCACACCGTACTTCTCGTTCAAGGACCTGGACGAGAACAAGCCTTCGGGCTCCATTCGGATTCGGGTGGAGACGATCGATTACTTCCTGCGCCGGTATCGGGAGGACGTGATCAAGCGCCGGATTGCGGCGGACCGGATCGAGGGCGAGCTCGCCGCGTATGAGCGGCAGCTGCGCTCCGGCGCGACGCTGGAACCGGCGATGGCGGGAGATTGAAAGCCGGCGAAATGTTCCACGTGGAACAATCCCGAAGGCGGTCACTGTCACCGCTTTCGGGGTCGTAAGCTGTTCGCCAGCAAAGACTTACGAGATCGGAACCCGCTGTGCGTAGAATTAGCGGCGTGTGTGCTGCAGCACTGATTTCACTCGAATGAGGGAGGAGCGGCGTTCGCTGCTGAACCCCAGCTCTTGTTGGGCGCGGGGGCGAGGTGAAACTCGAGTGTGCCGCCTTTCGCGGCGAAAGACTCGGGAAGCCAGGTCTTGGTCCAAGGCTTGCCGCCGACGCTCAGGCTCTGCACGTAGGGCGCTTCCGGCGCAGCACCGGAAGCCGTGACGCGCACATCGCCGCCGGGACGGTGTACGGTTGCGCTCGGAAACACGGGTGAGCCGAGGACAAACTCAGCGCGGCCGGGAATCTCGGGATACAGCCCAAGCGAGGCGAACACTGCCCAGGAGCTCATTTCACCCAGGTCGTCGTTGCCGGGGATGCCGTCGGGTGCGTTGCGCCAGATGGTGTTGAGCACCTGGCGCACGAGCTGCTGGGTCTTCCAGGGCTGCCCGGCCCAGTCGTAGAGCCAGGGCGACTCGATGGAGGGCTCGTTGTTGAGCTCGGCATGGAGCGGGCCGGCTTCGGTCACGGCGGGCTTGCCCTGCTCGTTGTAGAAAAAGTGGTCGAGCCGGGCCGCGGCTTTGTCCGTGCCGCCCATGGCCGCGAACAGGCCGTGGACGTTGAACGGCAGCATCCACACGTACTGCGCGGCCGTGCCCTCGACGAAGCCGTCCCCGGTGGCGGGCGTGAATGGGTGCGGCGCTTTGTGGTTGTCGTCCTGCACGAGTGCCCAGGAGCCGTCGGCGTTGCGGTTTTCAAAGTAGCCGCCCTCGGGCGCGGCCTGCGGGTTCCACAGGTTGCGCCAGTACTGCGCGCGCGCCAAAAACCGCCGCTGCACATCGCGTTCGCCCAGGCGCCCGGCCAACGCGGACAGGGCGAACTCGTCGGTCACGTCCTCGAGCGAGTCCGCCGCGGGGCCCCAGGCGGGCGCGCCCACGGGGATGTAGTGCAGCTTGAGCCACTGATCGAGCCCCGGCCGCTCCCCCGCGCACTCTACCGGGCAGCCCGCGTGGCTCAGGTCCGCGGGCGTCGGCGCCTCCGCGGCGTGGACCAGCGAGGCCAGCGAGGCGCGCGCGTCGAAGTTCCGTCCGCCGAACGCGTAGATGTCCGCAATGGCCGGGGCCGCGGGGTCGCCGTTCATCACGTGGGTCGCTCCGCTGTTGTGGGTCCAGCGGTCCCACGCGCCGCCATTCTGCGTGGACTGGTTGAGCAGGCTCTGAGCGATGTCGCTGCCCACCTGCGGGTCGAGCCAGGTGACCAGTTGCAGCTGCGAGCGGTACACGTCCCAGCCGGAAAAGTTGGCGTACTGCGTTTCTTGGCTGCCGGAAACGCGGTGGGGCCGCGCGTCCATTCCGGCGTACTCGCCGTCGAGGTCGCTCGCGGTGGTGGGCGTCATCAGCGAGTGATAGAGCGCGGTGGTAAAGACGGTGCGCTCCTCCGGCGTGCCTCCCTCGATCTCGATTTGCCCCAAACGCTTGTTCCAGGCCTGGCGCGCCCGGTCACGCAGCGCTTCGAACCGGCCGCCCTCGGCCGCAAGATTGGCGCGCGCGTTGGCTTCGCTCACGTAGGAGATGCCCACGTTCACCCGCACCTCGCGCGTCCCATCCGCGAACCCAACCCACACCCCGGAGCCGTGGCCGCTCTCCGCAAAGCCCTTGGGGCCAAATCCGGTGCCGCCGTCAGCGGTCAGCGCGCCGGGCGAGACCGTGCCGTCGTGCCACGCGCCCGTATGAGCGAAGGGCTGGTCGAAGCCGGCCGCGAAATACAGCGTGTAGTAGGGCCGGCGGTCCTCCGTGCCGATGTACCCGCAAAAGTTTCCGCTGGTGACCTGGCCGGTGATGAGCCGCTGCTGCGGATCGATAGCAGTGTGGGCCGCGGTCGAGCCGGCCTCGGAGTCCGAGGTACGCACCAGCACCGCGGCCGGCTTGCCCGCCGGGAACTGAACAAGCGCGGCCCCGGTGCGGGTCGAAGCGGTGAGCTGGACCGTGACGCCGGTTCCGAGCGCGACCTGATACAAGCCCGGCGACGCCTGCTCGTCAGCGTGAGAGAACGACGCGACGTAGCTGTGGCGAAAATCGACCGAAGGCGATCCCCCAACAGGTTCAGCGATGGGCATGAAGGGGATGTCGCCCGAGCCCCCGGCGCAGCCCCAGCCCTCCACGTTTGTCAGCGAAAACCCGCGCAGGGCGGTGGCGCGGTAGTCATACCCGCCGGGCGCGGCGATGGGCCGATTGGCCCGGGTGGGCGTGGCCTCCGGGGTGAACTGCACCATGCCGAAGGGCACGGTGGCACCCGGGAACACATTGCCCCCGTGCGCGGTGCCGATGAATGGGTTGACGCGCGCGGCCGCGTCGCTCGGCTGTTCTGCGAAAGCCGCTCCGGACAAGAGCGCGAGGAGGCACGGCGCCAGCACACGGTTCAGGGTCACTCTTTTCCCCTTTATTTGTTTGGGCCTCACTGGAGCCCAGCGGTTTCCTGTACGGTAGCACCGATCGGACCGAGAAACGCGATGCACGTGATCCCAGCCGGGTGCGCTCCATCGCTAAACGGATATCAACGCGGCAGCGCGATGCCGATTGCGGTTGCCGTCGCCGGTGCGCCCGAACCGAAGCCCATGCGACCAGGCTCGCCATCGAGCGCGGCCTGACGCCACGCCGCCGCAGGCATCCAGCGCACCACGCGCGACGACGACACTGTTAGCGCTTGGTGAAATTGCGGGCGTTATGGGCGTTCTGTGAGCTCATGTTAACGTCGGGCAGTTTGAATCGCTGGCAGACGGAGCACAGATACCCGCGTGAAAGGACGCGCTCCGACCTTGGTTATGCGAAAGCCGCACCCACTTCCCTTGGTTCTGCTGGCGTTTTCAGTCTGCGCCGTGGCACACGCTCAAATCGACCGCGCTGAAATCAACGGAACCGTGCTCGACGCCGGCGGCGCCGCCATCGCGGACGTCGCCGTGACGGTCACGGAAGAAGGCACGAATGCCACGCGGCAGGTGACCACCAACGGCAGCGGCCAGTTCGTGGTTTCGTCGCTCCCCGTGGGCAGGTTTTTCATCGTTTTCACCCGGTCCGGCTTTGCAGACACGCGCGTCGCCGACATCGACCTGCACGCAGGCGACGTCCGTACGTTGAACCAGAAAATGCAGCCCGGCTCGATCAGCCAGACGGTCTCTGTCGAAGCGGACAAGGAAGGCGCGCAGCTGGAAAAGAGCAACGCGACCCTGAGCGGCACCATTCAGTCGGTGCAGGTGCGCCGGCTGCCGCTGAACGGGCGCAACATTGCGAATCTGGAGGTGCTCGCGCCCGGCGCGGTGGACAGCGGTTCCGGCACACAAGCCTCGATCCGGTTTGCCGGGCAAGGCATCGACGATAACAACTTTCGATTCGACGGCGTGGACGCGAGCGGTGTGCTGCGCGAGGCGTTGAAGTCCGGGCTGCGGCTGCAGTTCTCGACCGAGGCGGTCGCGGAGTTCAAGGTGGACACGGCGGGGTACACGGCCGACACCGGCGGTTCCTCCGGGGCGCAGGTCAGCCTGATCTCCAAGACCGGCACTAATGCGTTCCACGGCAGCGTTTTTGATTACCTGCGCAACAGCTATTTCGACGCGCGCTCGCCGATAAAAACAGCCGCTCCGGTCAAAGCGCCGATTTTCCAGCTGAACCAGTTCGGCGGGAGTCTGGGTGGGCCGATCGCGAAGGACCGCACCTTTTTCTTCGTCGATTATGAGGGTTTCCGGCAAAATCTGGGCGGGGTGCCGGCCACGGGATTCGTGCCGAGCCCGGCCTTTCGGACCCGGGTGCTGACGGCGCATCCGGAGCTCGCGTCGCTGGTGAATGCTTTTCCACAAGGTCAGGCGCCGGCCGCGGGAGACCCGAATGCCTATACGCTCACGACCGTGGTGCCCAGTCCCGACAGCGAGAACTCAGGCACGGTGCGGGTCGACCAGCGGTTTACGGACAAGGACTCAGGCTACGCGCGCTACAACATCGATGACGGCTCGGCCACCAGCGCGCTGAACGCGGTAGGGCAGGCGAGCACAATCGGTTCGCGGGTGCAGAACTTCGCGCTTGAGGAGACCCACATCTTCAGCGCGGCGCTGCTGAACGAGGCAGAGTTCGGCTTCAACCGCAACACGTATGTTCAGCTCCAGAACACGGGCATCCCGCTGAACATCACGGTGAGCGGCTTTACGGGGCTGTCGGAAAACTACAACAAGGTGCAGGTGGGCCAGAGCTTTTCCTTCAACGACACGGTAACCGCGACCCGCGGCCAACACACGGTCAAGGCCGGGGTGGACCTGCGCTTTCCCCGATATAACGAGGCCAACTCGCTCGACAGCACGGCGTCGTACACCAGCGAAACAGCGTTCGCGAACAATCAGCTGAACACCTTCCAGCTGACCGCGCCCTTGCCCGACAAAGGCTTGCTGAAAGAGCAGCTGGCCGCCTACGCGCAGGATGAGTGGAAAGCCACCCGCGCGCTGACCCTGAACTACGGGCTGCGCTACACGTACTTCTCACCCTTTCACGAGCAGCACAACAACGAAATCCCGTTCGACATCGCCAGCTGCGGCGGCTACTGCCGGCCCGGTTCGGAGTTCTACTTTCCGAATTACCTGGACTTCGACCCTCGCGTTTCCGTCGCGTACGCGCCCGATTCGCTCAACGGCAAGACTGTGTTTCGCGCCGGCTTCGGCATCTATCACGGCGAGGATCAGCTGGGCGACGAAGACAGCCCGGTGGTCAACAACGAGCCCTCCACCCTGCTCACCTCCAGCAAAACCGTCACCTACGCATATCCGGTCAACCCGGCGCTGTTGCCCTTGACGGGTCTGGCGCTGACGCCGCGCTCCATGGCGCGCCACCACCCGGACGCCTATACGGAGCAGTGGACCGCCTCCATCCAGCACGCGCTGCCGGGGGATACGGTCGCGACCTTGACCTATCTCGGCATCAAGGGGACGCACCTGTTTCGCCGCAGCTACACCAACCTCATCGACCCAATCACGGGCCTGCGTCCGCTGCCCCAGTACCCCAGCGAGATCGACACCAAGTACAACGAGGGCAACTCCATCTTCCACGGGCTTCAAGTAAACCTGAACCGCCGTTTCCACAACGGTTTCTTCATCGCGGGCAATTACATGTACTCGCACGCCTTGAATGACGGCTCAGTGGGCGCCGGGGAATCAACCGCCGCGCAGGACGTGAATAACTTCGCCGGCAGCTACGGCAACAGCACCTATGACACGCGCCACAGCGGCAACATGAGCCTGGTGTATGACCTTCCGTTTGGACGCGGACGCCGATTTATGAACCAGAACACAGCCGCGGATATCTTTGGAGGCGGGTGGTCGGTGAATACGCTGTTGACCGCGCGCGCCGGGCAGCCGGTCAACATCCTGCTGAGCCGGAGCGCGACCGCGCTGCCGGACGGCAACAACGTAAATCAGCGCCCGAACCGCGTTCCCGGCGTCCCGCTGTACCTGCCCGGACGCGGAGTCCACCGCTGGCTGAACCCCGCCGCCTTTGCTGTGCCCGCGCCGGGGACGTGGGGCAATCTCGCCCCCAACGGGGTGACCGGTCCGCCGATTTGGCAGGACGACTCGACGATCGAGAAGACGTTCCATGTAACCGAGCGCAATGACGTGATTTTTCGCGCGGAAGCGTTCAATATCTTTAACCGCGCGCAGTACGGGCAGCCGGGCAGCAGCTTGAACGTAGCGACCTGCGCGGCGACGGCCACATGCCCACCCGGAACGCCGGTCGGCGCGCAGTACATCTCGGCCCCGGCGAGCTTCGGCAACATCACCTCCACTGTGAACCCGGCCGGGCTGGTAGGCCTGGGCACGCCGCGCGAGCTTGAATTCGCGCTTCGGATTACTTACTAACCAGCGATTCACACGAAAGGAAAGCAATGAAGCTGCTACTCGCACCTATTGCCGCAATGGCACTCTTCGCCAGCGCGGTTCTCGCGCAGGATCAGGTGGTCTCCTCAGGGCCGCCGCCCGTAACACTGCTAAGGACCACGTACCTGCCGGATATCGTCGGCGACTTCGATCACTTCGCGGTCGACATGAAGCGCGGCCACCTGTTCGTTTCCGCGGAAGTGCACCACTCCGTCGAGATGTTCGACCTGAAGACAGGCGCCCATCTCCAAAGCATCGGGGGCCTGACGACGCCGCACTCGCTGGCCTTTGACGCGGCCAAAGACGAGCTGCTGGTCGCTGACGGCGGCGACTCCGCGCTTGTCCTCCTGGCCGGAAGCGATCTCCATCGCACCGATCGCATTCCACTAATCAGCGGCGCGGCCACGGGCAAGGGCGACTCGCCGGACGCCGCCTATTTCGACCCCAAAACACGGCTCTACTACATCGGCAACGGCGGCGCTTCCGCCAACCTGCCCGACTCGACCATCTCGATCTTCTCGCCCGAGCAGGGCAAGATTGTCGGCGAGATCAAGGTGCCGGGCAACAACCTGGAGAGCATGGTCGTCGATGACACTCGCGGCCGCTTATATGTGAATGTGCGCGACCAAAAACATATCGCCGTCGTCGACCTGAAAACAAAGCAGATCGTCGCCACCTGGACCGCGCCCGACATGAACCGCAACACTTCGCTCACGCTCGACCCCACGGCGGGCCGGCTGTTTGTCGCCGGGCGCAACCCCGGGCTGCTGTATGTGTTCGACGTCAACTCGGGCCAGGTCGTCAGCAAGATGCCGTGCGTGAATGTTAATGACGATATGACCTGGGACGCTGCCATGAAAAGGCTTTATATCTCCGGGTCCGAGGGGCTCAGCGTTTTTCACCAGGACTCGCCGAATAAGTACACGCTGCTGATGGACCTGCCCACCAACGGGGGTAAAACCTCCACCTATGTCCGCGACGTAGGCCAGTTCTATGTGATCCACCCGAAAACGGACATCGACATCGCGGGCCTGCTGGTATACCGCGTAAACACGCAAGGGAACGCGAAACAAGGAGCAGGCCAATGAAGACCCTCTTGCTTGCCATCCTTGTCTCGCTGCCCGGTTTCGCGCAGAACAGCGGCGGCGCGCCCGCCAAGGTCGAGGTCGATGCGCCGTTTGC
>CAXTRW010000021.1:0-4073 GCA_964246765.1 uncultured Acidobacteriaceae bacterium
CATCGTTGTCCAGGTCGACCCAGGCCGCGCTGGTCGACCAGCCGCTGCCGCCGGTGCCCGACTCCTTGGTCACGTCGGTAAACGTGCCGTTGCCGTTGTTGTGGTACAGACGGTTGCCGCCGTACGCGGTCACGTACAGGTCGTCGTAGCCGTCGTTGTCAAAGTCGCCCACGGCCGCGCCCATGCCGTAGCCCACGCCCTGGAGGCCGGCTTTTTCGGTCACGTCCTCAAACGTCCCGTCCGGCTTCTGGTGGTACAACCGATTCCAGTCCTGGGGCCCTCCTTTTTGGGGGATGGTGCCGGGCGCGGTCGGGTCGGCAATGGGCGCGCCGTTTACAAAGAACAGGTCCATGCGGCCGTCGTTGTCGTAGTCGAACATAGCGACACCCGAGCCCATGGTCTCCATCAGGTACTTTTTTGAGGTGTGCGAGGCGACGGCGGTGAAGCGAACGCCGCTCGCCGCGGTAGTTTCCACAAACTTCCCCGGCTGCTCGGGGGCTGCAGGGGCTTGTGCATGCCCCACGGCTGAGAAGGCCGCAAAAAGTGGTAAAAATAAGCCTAAATTCCGCAAACAACACCTCAATATGCGTGATAATACGCGGCTGCCGCTCCGTTTTCGAGCCCCCTGGCGCGAGCCGGGCCGTGGCCCCCGGCAAACGGCGAAAAGGTGTGGTACTTCTAGGGAGCTTGCACTCCAGGAGGGAAGGCCCGAGCGATGCGCATTCTGGTCGTGCACAACCGATACCAGCAAAGCGGCGGCGAGGACAACGTTGCAGCGGCGGAAGCGGAGCTGCTTCTCAGTCGAGGTCATTCGGTCGAACGGCTCGAGTTCGACAACGACCACATCCAGGGCGCGCTCGCCCAAATCGGGGCTGCCGCGCACTCGATGTACTCGCTCCCCGCAAAGGCCCGCGCCCGGGCCGCCATCGCCCAAAGCCGCCCCGACCTCGTTCACGTCCACAACTTCTTCCCCACGCTTTCCCCGTCCGTGTTCTATGCGTGCGCCGAGGCGGGCGTGCCGGTCGTACACACCCTGCACAATTTCCGCATCCTGTGCGCCGGGGCGACCCTATTTCGCGACGGCCGGGTCTGCGAAGAATGTGTCTCCCAACGCTCGTTTCTGCCCGGCGTTCGCCACGCCTGCTACCGGGGCAGCCGGGCCGGGAGCGCCGTTACCGGCTTCGGCATGGCTCTGCACGACCGACTGGGAACCTGGGCTGCCAAGGTTTCGGCTTTCATCGCGCTGACCGAGTTTTCGCGTGACAAGCTCGGGAGCTTTCGCCTGCCGCGCGAGCGAATCTTTGTGAAGCCCAACTTCACCGCGGATCGCGGAATCGGCGCGGGCTCCGGCGAGTATGCCTTGTTCGTCGGCCGCCTGAGTCCGGAAAAAGGCCTGCAAACATTGATGGACGCCGATCGCGCCGGACGGCTCGCGATGGACATGGTGCTGCTGGGAGACGGCCCGCTGATGCCGGAGCTCACCCGCGCGGCCGCGCGCCCGGGCAGTCGCCTCAAGCCTCAGGGCTTTCAGCCGCGCGAGAGCGTCCTCGCGTGGATGCGGGAAGCCCGCGTCCTGCTGATGCCGTCACTTTGGTACGAGGGATTCCCGCTGGTGCTGGTGGAAGCGCTCTCGCTGGGGCTGCCCGTCATTGCCGCCGGGCATGGCAACCTCGCCGCTCTTATTGAGCACGGGCGGACAGGTCTGCTGTATCCGCCCGGCGACTACGCAGCGCTCGCCGCCACGCTCGCCCAATTTGCGGACCGCCCGTCGGCCGCCGAAGCTATGCGCCGGGCCGCCCGCACCTGCTACCTGGAGCGATACACGCCGGAGCGGAACTACCGCGACCTTGTGTCGATCTACGACCGCGTCCTTAAGGCTGGCTAGCCTACTTCTTTGCGGCCAAACCGTCCAGCGCCAGGTTCAGGCGAAGCACGTTGACGCGCGGCTCACCCAGAAGTCCGAACTGTCGGGGCGTGATTTCGCGCGAAACCAGCGCCTGCACAACCGCCGGGGCGAGATGCCTTTGCGCGGCCACGCGGGGCGCCTGGTACAGCGCGGCCGCCGGCGTGATGTCCGGGTCCAAACCGGAGGCCGACGCGGTGACCAGATCCACTGGCACAGGCCCCCCGTTTCGTTCCGATTTCACGCTCGCAGCGACGCGGTCGAGGAGCTCCTTGTTGGTGGGGCCGTAGTTGGAGCCGGACGAGGCGGATGCGTCGTAGCCGCTGCCCGCCGCGGAGGGGCGGCTGTGGAAGTACCCCGGCCCGGTGAACGGCTGCCCGATCAGTGCCGAGCCGATCGCTCGACCATCGCGCGTGAGGATCTGCCCGCCGGCTTTGTCGCGCATGGTCAGGTGCGCGATTCCCGCGATCAGCAAAGGGTACGCGATGCCTAGGACCAGCGCCGTAACAATGGTGTAGAGGCACGCTGTGGTGACTTGTTTCTTCATACTTGACCCCCTTTCAGGCCAGGTGCAGTGCGACGATGGCCATATCCAGCAGCTTGATTCCCACAAACGGCGCGAGGAGCCCTCCAAGCCCATACACCAGAAGGTTGCGCTGCAGCAGAGCGGCGGCTGCCATGGGCCTGTAGCGAACGCCGCGCAGGGCGAGCGGAATCAGCGCCACGATGATAAGCGCGTTAAAGATAACCGCGGCCAGCACCGCGGACTGCGCGTTGTGCAGCCGCATGATGTTGAGCGCATTGAGCACCGGAAACACCCCCGCGAACATAGCCGGGATGATCGCAAAATACTTCGCCACGTCATTCGAGATGGAAAAGGTGGTGAGCGCGCCGCGGGTCATCAAGAGCTGCTTGCCGATGGCGACGATCTCGATCAGTTTGGTAGGGTTGGAGTCGAGGTCGACCATATTGCCGGCCTCCTTCGCGGCCTGGGTGCCGGAGTTCATGGCAACGCCCACGTCGGCCTGCGCGAGCGCGGGCGCGTCGTTGGTGCCGTCGCCGGTCATCGCGACCAGCTTGCCTTCGGCCTGCTCGCGGCGGATCAGGTCCATTTTGTCCTTGGGCTTGGCCTCGGCCAGGTAGTCGTCCACGCCCGCTTCACGCGCGATTGCAGCGGCGGTGAGCGGGTTGTCGCCGGTGATCATGATGGTGCGGATGCCCATAGCGCGCAGCTGGTCGAAGCGCTCCTTCATGCCGCCTTTCACGATGTCCTTGAGATAGATCACACCGAGCGCGCGGCCGTTCTCCGCGACCACCAGCGGCGTGCCTCCCTTGCGGGCCACCTCCTCCACGCTGCCCAGCACCTGCGCGGGAATGGGCGAGCCGTGCTCCTTAAGGTATTGCGTGATGGCGTCGACCGCGCCCTTACGGATGGAGCGGCCGTCCACCTCGATGCCGCTCATGCGCGTGGTTGCGGAGAAGCGCACGAACTCCGCTTTCATCTGCCCAAGCTCCCGCCCGCGCAGGTTGTGCTGCTCCTTGGCCAGCACCACGATGGAGCGGCCCTCGGGGGTTTCGTCCGACAACGAGGAAAGTTGCGAGGCGTCGGCCAGCTGCTCTGCCGAGACCCCCGGCGCAGGCAGGAACTCCGCGGCTTGACGATTGCCGATCGTAATCGTACCGGTCTTGTCCAGCAGCAGGGTGTTCACGTCGCCCGCCGCCTCCACGGCGCGGCCGGACGTTGCCAGCACATTGTGCTGCACCAGACGGTCCATACCCGCGATGCCGATGGCCGACAGTAGGCCCCCGATGGTGGTCGGGATGAGGCAGACCAGCAGCGAGATCAGCACGAACACCGTCTGCGGCGCGCCCGAGTACACCGCGAACGGCTCGAGCGTGACCACCGCGAGCAGAAAGATGATCGTAAGCCCCGCGAGCAGGATGTTGAGGGCGATCTCGTTGGGAGTTTTCTTGCGCTCGGCGCCTTCCACCAGCGCGATCATGCGATCCAGAAATGTTTCGCCCGGGTTCGAGGTGATCCGCACCGTGATCACGTCGGAGAGTACGCGCGTGCCGCCGGTCACGGCCGAGCGGTGGCCCCCCGGCACGCGGGTCACCCGGGCCGGGGGGGGGCGGGCACTAGCATGGATGTGGATCGAGGCCCCGCCAG
>CAXTRW010000021.1:4083-23460 GCA_964246765.1 uncultured Acidobacteriaceae bacterium
CGGATCCCCGGCGCGGACTCGCCCGTAATCGCGGACTCGTCCACGGACGCGACCCCGTCGGTGACCTCGCCATCTCCGGGGATCGATTGTCCGGCGGCGACGCGCACCAGATCGTCGCAGCGCAGCTGCGAGCTCGGAACCTCTTCCACCTCGCCGTTTTTCTTCAGGCGATAGGCCGTGGTCTCGGACTTAGCTTGGCGCAGCGCATCGGCCTGGGCCTTGCCTCGGCCCTCCGCCATCGCTTCAGCGAAGTTTGCGAACAGCACGGTGAACCACAGCCACAATGTGATTTGTACATCGAAGCGGAAGTGGGTCGCGCCGCGGTTCGCAAACAACAGCGCGGTGGTGAGCACACTGCCGATCTCGACCACAAACATGACAGGGTTGCGCATCATCGAGCGCGGGTCGAGCTTGGCGAGAGCGTCGATCGAGGCGCGGCGCACGATGCGAGGGTCGAAGAGCGAACGTTTTGGCACAGGATCTCCTTTTCCGCGTCTAGAACAGCCGTCCGGCGTGCATCAGCAGGTGCTCAAGCACAGGCCCCAGCGAGAGCACGGGAAAGAATGTGAGCGCCCCGACAATCAGGATCACGCTCGTGAGCAGCACGGTAAACAAGGGTGTGGTCACCGGAAACGTGCCGGCGGTCGCGGGAACGACCTTTTTACCCGCGAGGCTGCCGGCGATGGCCAGCATGGGGATGATCATCATGAAGCGGCCCACGAACATGCACAGCGCAAGCGAGTAGTTGTACCAGTGCGTGTTCGCGCTGAGGCCCGCAAACGCCGAGCCGTTGTTGCCGGTCGCCGAAGTGTAGGCGTACAGGATTTCGCTCAAGCCGTGCGGCCCGTGATTGGCCAGCGCGCTGAGGCCCAGCTTCGGCATCAGGACCGCAACCGCCGCGAAGCCCAGGATCAGCAGCGGGAAAATCAACAGGTACAGCATGCCCATTTGCACGTCGTGGGCTTCGATTTTCTTGCCCAGATACTCAGGCGTGCGGCCCACCATAAGCCCGGCGATAAATACCGCGAGCACGACGAACACAAGCATCCCGTACATGCCCGCGCCGACGCCGCCGAAGATCACCTCGCCGAGCAGAATGTTGATCATCGGCACCATGCCGCCGAGGGGAGTGAAGCTGTCGTGCATGCTGTTAACCGCGCCGCAGCTGGCGTCGGTCGTAACCGTTGCAAACAGAGCGGAGTCCACGATGCCGAAGCGGACTTCCTTGCCTTCCATGTTGCCGCCGGCCTGCATCTGCGTGGTTCGGGCGTCCACGCCGTGCAGCAGCAGGTTCGCGTGAGACTCAGCCCAGTAGGCGGTGCATGTGCCGGCGAACCATAGCACCACCATGGCCGCGAGCACCGCCCAGCCGTGCTTGGGCGAGCGGACCATCTGCCCGAGGGTGATGCAAAGCCCCGCCGGGATCAGAAAGATCGAGAGCATCTGGAGGAAGTTCGAGAGCGGCGTGGGGTTTTCGAAAGGGTGGGCGCTGTTCGCGTTAAAGAAGCCTCCGCCGTTGGTGCCGAGCATCTTGATCGCTTCCTGGCTCGCAACCGGCCCCTGGGCTATGGTTTGGGTGGCGACGGTTGCGGCTTTTCCGTCGGTTCCCGTCATGTGCTGCGGCTCAACCAGGTTGACCCTGTCGTAGCTCTTGAAGTTATCGACCACGCCCTGCGAAACCAGCGACAGCGAGAACACAAGGGAGATCGGCAGCAAGATCCAAAGGGTTGCGCGCGTGAGGTCCACCCAGAAGCTGCCGAGCGTTTTGCTTTCGCGACGAGCGATGCCGCGGATAAATGCGATCGCCAATGAGAGCCCAACCGCTGCCGACCAGAAGTTATGGGTTGCCAGCCCCAGCATCTGGGTCAGATAGCTCATGGTCGATTCGGGCACATAGGCTTGCCAGTTGGTGTTGGTGGTGAATGAGACCGCCGTGTTGAGCGCCAGATCGGGAGCGACCCCGGAGAGATTCTGCGGGTTGAGCGGCAGCCAGTGCTGCACCCGTTCCAGCACATACGTCAGAAGCAGAGTCGCCGTGCTGAAGATCAGCATGGCCGTGGCATAACCCGTCCAGTGCATCTCCTCGTCGGCGTCGATGCCGGTGAGCTTGTAAATCAGTCGCTCGCACGGCGCGAGCACCGGGTCGAGCCAGGTGCGACGGCGCTCGAACACCGCGGCCATGTAACTGCCCATGGGTTTCGCGAGCAGCAGAACGCAGGCGATAAACAGCGAGATTTGCAGCCAGCCGTTCAGCGACATATCAAAACCTCTCCGGACGAAGCAACGCGAATACCAGATACACAAGCAGCAGCGCGGCTACAGCCAGCAACCCAAAGTTGAGCGTCATGCGTCCTTCTTTCCCAACCGGCCGCAGCCGGCAACATAGGCGAGCGCGAGCCATAGAAATGCCGCACTCGCCGACACGGAAACAACATCGAGCATTGGAGCCTCCAATTAGAAGTGATAGATCAAGTCGCCGGCTGCGGTGAACTGCGTCGTCTTCGTGCCGAGGTCGAATGCCGGCCCGTAGTACGAGTGCTCCAACCGCAGCTCAGGGCGGAAGGTCACGGTCGAGCCGATCCAGTGATTGATCCCGATTAAGTGCTCTGAGTAGATCGTCTTGTACCCGGTGCGCTGGCCGCGGATATCGTCGACCATTTCGTTGCGGATGCTCAGCGAGTCATGATGGTGATTGAAGTCGCGCTCGACATAATTGACGATCGCGGCGGACGGCGCGTAGCACTGGAGCCGGCCGGCCTGGCAGATCGCCCCGTTGGCGCCGCTTTCCGGCGCTATGGGATTCGCGACATTGCCGGCGACGTTGGGCACCTGTCTTTCGTATTGGTACCAGCCTTCGGTCGAGATATGCCACAGGCTCCTACCGAACTTGTGATACCAGGTCAAGTAGTAGCCCTGCAGATTGTTATAAGCATACTTCCCGTCATTGACGGCATTCGCGCACAGGTACAGATTGTCCCCGCCGTTCTGCCACGTGTATGCCGCGCAGGCGGTCGCGGTCGGTTTCCGATCTTGCTTGGTCCAGGGCGTCGCCTCGCAGCCGGCGGATATGCCGCCCTGCACCAGCCAGTGCGAGCTTAGCTTGACGCTCGCCACCGCGCCGGTCTGGGTGTAGCAGTCGTAGGTATACAGGAGCGAGTGGCTGTAGGTGTAGTTATTCGGCGCCAGCTGCGCTTCAATGTCGGGCAGCGAGATATACCGACCGATGCGCAGATTCATGCCCTGAGCCACGTGCGGAAACCATAGGTCGGCGTAGAACATCACCGGGTCGTAGCCGTAGGTATTGTTCCTGCTCAGCAGCTGCTGGCTGAAAACACCCTTCGCGGTCGTGTAGCGGTAATCCAACCCATACAGGTTGGCCAAGCGAAAGCCCCAATCGAAATGGTCCTTCTGTACCTCGTTCGGCAGCCGCTCGATATACAACACGGCCTGGTCGAGCTGAAGCGAATTCGGGATTACATCGTAGGCGGTCGGCGCATTGGCGTACTTGCCGCGGTTGGACGTGCTGACGTTGAAGCCGGGGTCGAACCAACCGTATATCTTGGTCCGCGACTTATTTCCATCGATCGCCTGCATCAGCGGATAGGTATTTGTGTCGGGCGCGCCGATGGTAGGGCTGCCGCCGTACGGCCAGTAGGAGAAAGGAAACGGCGGCGCGCTCACCGGCGGCTCATAACCGACCGACTGCTCCGGCGCAGGAGCCTCAGCGGCCGAAGCCGGCGGGTGCCAGTCAGTCTGGTACGCCGCGGCCAACCGATGGAAGAAGCTCCCGGCATCGGGCGCCGCGGTCTGCGCCGCGGCCTCGGCGGGCTGGTCGGTCTTGGTTTGAGAGTAGCTCGGGCGGCAGCAGAACAGCGCCGCGCACAGCAAGATCAGGGTGGAGCGAATCACGATGGGGCCTCCGAAACTTAGGAGAAATCCGGAGGCCGTAGAAAGTCCGTAGGAAATCCGTAAGAAAGTCGTAAGTTCGGCTCCGAACAGACCTATAAGCGCGAAAGCTCAAGAAGTGGAGCTACTCTCTCCCCCCGCCGTCCGGCCGCAGACGGTAGCCCACCCAAGGCTCGCTCTGGATGTAAGCCCGCCCGCCCGCGCGTTCCAGCTTCCGGCGGACCTGGCCGACCAACACCCTCAGGTACTCCGGCTGGTCCTCACCCGCGGGTCCCCAGATGGAGCGCAGCAGCACCTTGTGCGTCATCACCCGCTCCGGGTTGCGCAGCAGCAGCTCCAGCAGCTCGAACTCTTTCGGGGTCAGGTGCAGTTCCTCGCCGCAGACGCTGGCCGTGTGCGCGGCCGAATCCAAAACAAGGTCCCCGGCCTCGAGACGCGCCGCTTCCGGCTCGGGCTCGGGGTTGCGCCGCAGCTGCGCCCGCACCCGCGCCAGCAGCTCCGGCATGCTGAACGGTTTGGTCAGGTAATCGTCCGCGCCCGCATCCAGCGCCCGCACTTTCATCGCTTCGGTGTCGCGCACACTCAGCACCAGGATCGGCGTGCCGGCCACCCGCCGCACCGCCTCGGTCAGCTCCAGGCCGTTCATCTCCGGCATCGCCAGATCAGTGACGATCAGGTCCGGTCGCTCCTCTTCGAACCGCTGAAAACCCTCAAGCCCATTGCCCGCGACGGCGACCGAGTAGCCGCTCGCTTTCAGCGAGGCCCGCAGCATCCGAGTGATCTGCGGTTCATCGTCCACCACCAAAATGCGCCTCACGCCGTTCCCTCCCGAGCGCTCGCACACATAGAATGCTGCCCATGCCATCGGCGCGTTTCCAGGCGGCCGCTCGTTGGGTGCCGGCCTTCGGCGCCCTGGCCGGAATTGTACTCGTCTACCGGCGCTGGCTTCCGGTCAACCCGACCACCGTCGCCCTCACCCTGCTGCTCTATATCCTGCTGCTGGCAGCGCGGTGGCCGCTTCGTTACGCCGTCGGCGTGTCCATTGCGGCAACCATCTGCTACAACTTCTTTTTCCTGCCCCCGATCGGCGCTTTTACCATTGAAGACCCGCAAAACTGGCTCGCTCTGTTCGCCTTTCTCGCAACCGGCACCATCGGCAGCCGTTTGTCACAGACGGCGCGCGACCGGGCCCAAGCCGCGCGGGACCGACAGCGCGAAATGGAAGTCCTGTTCGCTCTCAGCCGTGGACTTCTGCAAACCGGCAACGTCGCCGAGCTGGTCAGCACCCTGCCGGAGCTGATCCGCCACGCTTCGCCCGAGGGCTCGGCTTCGCTTTATCTCCTTGAAGGAGACCGCCTTCACGAGGCCGGGCCGCATGGGCCCGAAGCACCGGCTGAACTCGAGCAACTGGCTCTCTCGCTCGCCGCGCCCGAGATCGCCGCTCGGCAGATACGCATTCCGCTGCGCACAGGGGTGCGCCCGCGGGGGCTGCTCCTGCTCTCAGGCCTTCGCCTCTCGGCCGAAAGCTTTCAGGCGATCGGCGGCCTCGTTTCCATCGCGCTCGACCGCGCCCAGGCGGTCGAAGACGCGGCCAAAAGCGAAGCAGGCAAGGAAAGCGAACGCCTCCGCGCACTGTTTCTTGATTCCATCACCCATGAGCTGCGCACCCCGCTTACCTCCATTAAAGGCGCGGCCAGTGCCCTGCTCTCCTCCGACGAGATCGGCCCTGAGGACCGCCGCGAGCTGCTCACCATCGTGGACGAGGAAGCCGACCGAATGAACCGGCTCGTCGGTCAGGCGGTGGACATCGCTCGAATTGAGGCGCACCAAGTCCACATGCGCCTCGCTCCGCTCGCGCTGCCTCGATTGCTCGACCGGGCACGGGAAAGCTGCGGGGCGGTTTTTGAGTCGCATTCGGTCACCGCTTCGCTGCCCCTGCTGCCGAGCGTGCTGGCCGATGCCGAAATGATCTCAAGAGTCTTGTGCAACCTGCTTGAAAACGCCGCGAAATACTCGTCCCCCTCGTCGCCGATTACGGTTTCCGCCGAAGAGCGCCACGGCTGCGTACTCGTGAGCGTCGCCGACCGCGGCATCGGCATCGACCAAGCTGAACAGGGCCTCATCTTTGACCGCCTGTACCGATCGCGCAGGCAGAACGGCAGCGCTCCGGGCACGGGCATGGGGCTGGCCATCAGCCGCGCCATCCTCGAAGCACACCGCGGCACCCTGTCCGTACAGAGCCGACCCGGACAGGGATCGACCTTTACGCTGAGCCTTCCGGTCGCGCCCTAAGCCCCCGCAGTCCTCGGCCGGCCGACCACAGGCAAAAGCAGGAAGCAGCAAAGCGGGAGAACCTAACCCGAGTTACCCTTACAGTTATGCAGCTTCAATTTATCCCCAATCGGTCATCTCCTCCCTAGTTACCGATGAGCAGCGGGGACTTATTAGAGTTAGGTGTTCTGAAACAGAACACACCGGCGAGTTAGTCCCGCTCTTTCACGTATTTAAATAAAGCGGAAAGCTCTGAATCCAGCCGCGACTCCATTGCGTTTTGTACTTTCATCCCCATCCCCCTTGTTTCCCCGCGACTGATAATTTTCCTCAAATATCCATGGCGCACTTATCCGTTTAGGCGCTACTATGACTTGCGTACAAACTCAGCTCGGCGCCGCTGCTCCCTCCTCTGCCTGCCTCGGTTTGTGTGTAACGGCACCTCTTTACTGGAGAACACTATGTTGAAGCGCACCGCCTCGCTCGCGCTCGCGACGGCCGTGATGTGTGTGACAGGTATTCCGTCCTACGCATCCAGCCACCGCGAAGCCCCCATTACCGCGCTCGATCATCCCGCCGACATCACGGATTTCTACTCGTTTGTCAGCTACGATCACCCCGATCGCGTCACCTTTGTCATGAACGTCGACCCGTTTCTCGAGCCGAGCAACGGCCCCACCTACTTCCCCTTCGATCCCAACGTCCTGTACGAGATCAAGGTCGACAACACCTACACCGCGAGCGCGAACGTGAAGTTCCAGATCCGCTTCAACACGGAATACCGCGATCCCACCCTGTTTACCGTGGCGGCAGGCGCGGGCGCCGGTCTCAAGGCGCCGGCCAACTCCCCCGCGCCCGTCAAGCCCGGCACCGTGGTGGTCCCTCCGGCCATTACCGCGCTGGACGGCCCGGGCGCGGCCGGTCTCGCGGTTCGGCAAACCTACACCATCACCATGGTGAAAAACGGGGTATCGACGCAGCTGACCAACGCGAACGGCGGCAACCTGTTCGCGGTGCCGAGCAACGTGGGCCCGCGCACCATGCCCGATTATGAGGCGCTGGCCAAACAGGGTATCTACACCCTGAACGGCGGTAACAACAACTCGGGCGACATCCATGCCTTCGCGGGCACGGTGGCCGACCCGTTCTTTATCGACCTGGGCGCGGCCTTTGACAGCTTCAACTTCCGCGCCAATCCCGGCTCGGGCGTACCCGGCGTACTGAGCAAATCGCAGGACGCCGCCGATCTGGTCAACATCGCGCCGAACTCGCTGTCCGGCTTCGACGTCAACACCATCGCGATTGAAGTGCCGATCACGATGCTCACCAGCGACGGCAAGCTCCACGCCGCCACTGACCCCAAGGCGACCATCGGCTCGTGGGCCACAACCTCGCGGCCCGAGATCACCATCCGCTACGCGCCCAACAACGCGATCCAGGGCGGCAACTTCTCGCAAGTCCAGCGCCTTGCCAACCCCCTGATCAATGAATTGTTGATCGGCACGGGCTACAAGGATTACTGGAGCATGAGCCAGCCCAAGGACGATGCGCAGTTCGCGCCCTTCGCCCTGGACCCAACCGTGCCCCGCATCTTCAACGCGATCTACGGCATCAACATTCCCCCGCCGCCCCGCACGGATTTGGCGGTCATCTACACCTATGCCGCGCCGATCGCCGCGCCGGGAACCCCGGCCGGCCCTCCCGCGGACCTGCTGCGCCTCAACACCGGCGTCAAACCCACCCCGTGGAACCAGCGCAAGCGCCTGGGCGTGCTGGCCGGCGACATGGCCGGCTACCCCAACGGCCGCCGCCTCACTGATGACGTGACCGATATCGTCGCGCGCGTCGTGGGCGGAGGCGTGCTGATCCCCAAATACAACGTCTTCCCGAACAACGCGATCGGCGACGGCGTCAACGCGCCCGACGTAGCCACGCAGGAAACCTTCCCCTACGTGCACTACGCCTACAGCGGCCGCGACAGCCGCCATGCCGACCCGTCGGAAACCGGCTGCGGCACACAACCCGCCGCCGGCAGCCGGACCTCGATGAACACCCCTCCGGAAGACCAGGGCGGCAACGCGCCCGGGCCCGTGATGTAAACCCTGCGGCGCGGTTCCTCGCGAGTGGAAAACCCGCTCTCGCGAGGAGCCTGCCGGAGCTGCACGCCTCACGCAACGCGTTCCAGCACGATTTTTGAGAAACGGGCATACCCCTATGCACAAGTTCTGCCTCATTGCCGTTCTTTTGAGCGCCTCGTCCGCGAGTGCGTTCGGGTTTCAAGGCGCCGGGAGCCCGGCCGAGCTCCGCATCGCAAACGCGAACCGGGAGATCGCGGCCGAGCCCAAGCAAGCCCAGCCCCGCAACGATCTGGCGCTGGCCTCCATCCGCCGCGCCCGCGAAACCGGGGATCCGCGCTTTCTGATCGACGCGCAGACGGCTCTCAATACGGGCCTCCAACTCGCGCCCGGGGATTTTCAGCTCAGAAAAACCGGCGTCGCGCTGCTGCTGGCCCAGGGCCGACTCCCTGAAGCGCTCACCCAGGCGGAGGCGCTGAACCGGCAAGCGCCGGACGACGTAGCCGTGTGGAGCTACGTGGCCGAGGCCTCGATCGCGCTGGGGCGCTACCCCCAGGCCGAAAAAGCGGCGCAGTGGATGATGAACCTGCGGGCCAACAACACCCCCGCGCTGCTGGTCGGGGCCGAGCTGCGCGCGGTGTGGGGCGACACCCCCGGCGCGCTCCAGTTCCTCAACCAGGCCTTCAACCAGACCCCGCCCATCGAGCCTGAAGAGCTGTGCCGGATCGCGAACCGCATGGCGGCGCTGGAGCTGGCCGCGGGGCGCCTCGACGAGGCCGCGCAAGCCCTGGCGCGGGCCGAAGCGCTGTTTCCCGGCTCGCCTGTTACGATTGCAAACCTGGCGCGGCTGCGCATCGCCCAAGGCAAGCCGCGGGACGCCATCGCGCCCTTGAAACAGCGGCTCGCCGAGGAGCAGAACCGGCACGCGCCCCAGGCACGGACGCTGTTTCTGCTGGCTCAGGCCGAGCAGGCGGCCGGCGACCCGGGCGCCGCAGCCGAGTTTGCCCGGTTCGCGGCTTCCGCGCCCGAGGACGACACCCAAACCGAACTGATCCTGTACGACGCCGGGCTGCCCGGCCTTGCGTCCGCGGACCCGAAAGCCGCGCTCGCGCTCGCCTCGCGCCGCGTTGCCGTGCAGCAAGACGTGGATACGCTCGATGCCTACGCCTGGGCGCTCTACGCGAACGGCCAGTACGCCCAGGCGCAGACGGAAATCAACCAAGCTCTCGCCGTGGGCACACGCAGCGCGCGTTTGTTTGCGCACGCCGGCGCCATCGCGGCGAAGCTCAAACAACCGGAGCAGGCTGCCCAGCAATACGCCGCAGCCCTCACGGCGGACCCGACCTCGCCCTATGCCGGTGAAGCGCGCCGGGATTCAAGCGGTCCCGCGCCTGCCCCGCCGGCTCTGGCCGTCTCGCCCGCGGCGCCTGCAAAGCCGCAAGCCGAACCGGTCATCCCGATTCAGGAGGTCGCGGACCCGGGCGGCGTCCCCGCCGCGCTGCTGCTGCCCCGCCCGACAGGCACCGCGCGCGCGATCAAGAAAATGCAGGCCCTGGTGCAAGCCGACCCGCACAATGCCAAAGCCTACGCGGGCCTGGGCGCGGCCTTTGAGCAGCGCGCGCGCGAAACCGGCGACGTGGACGACTTCGAGCTGGCCGAACAGGCGCTTCAAAAGTCGCTCGACCTCAACCACTCCGATCTGGCCGCCGCCCCGGCATTTGAGTCCTTGGCCGAGGTGTACATGGGCGAGCACCGCTTCACCGATGCGCTCCAATACGCAGAAAAAGCGCTGGCGCTCGGCTCGGGCGATCTCAGCCCGTTCGCGATCGTCGGCGACGCGGAGGCCGACATGGGCGAGTATGCCAAGGCCGGGGTCGCCTACGCGCACCTGCAATCGGTCGCCTCCGCGGGCCAGGGCGCGGACTACGCGCAACACACCCGCACCGCCTACCTCCAGTTCATCTCCGGCGACACCCCAGGGGCGATCGTCGCGATGCGGGGCGCCATCGGCGAGGGTATCGTCGCGCATCTGCCGAGTGAAAACCTGGCCTGGCTGTACTTCGAGCAGGGCGAGTTCCAGTTCCAGGCCGGGGAGGTGCAGGACGCGGCCGACGCCTACCTGACCGCGCTCACCATCAACCCGGGCAACTACCGCGCGCTCGCGGGCCTCGGCAAGGTGCGCGCCGCCCAAGGGCAACCCGCGCAGGCCATCACGCTCTACGCGGCCGCGATCGCGGTGGTTCCCTACCCGCTCTACATCGCCGAGCTCGCCGACCTGTACACCGAAACGGGCAACCCGGCCGAGGCCCGAAAACAGGCCGATCTGATCGCCTATATCGGCAAGCTGGGCCACATCAACCAGGTGCTGCACAACCGCGATCTGGCGCTGTTCTACGCCGACCACGACACGCACTTGCCGGAAGCGCTCGCGCTCGCGCGCAAGGAGTTCGAGGTGCGCAGCGACATCTACACCTGGGACGCGCTGGCCTGGGCACTCTACAAGAACGGCAAGTACGCAGAAGCGGACCAGGCCATGGCCCACGCGCTGCGGCTGGGTACCCGGGACGCGAAGCTGCTCTATCACGCGGGCATGATCTCGGCCAAGCTGGGGCGCGGCGAGCAAGCCCGGTCGCAGCTTGCCGAGGCCATGGCGATCAACCCGCACTTCGGAGTGCTCGCGCCCGCGGTCGCATCGCAGGAGCTCAACGCATTAAGTCCGGCAAAACCGGCGATGGCATCGCGCGCGGGCGGGCAGGTGCACGATGCCCGGTAAGCGCCTCGTCTCGCTCGTGCTTCTGCTCGCGGCGCTAGCCCTCACCCGCGTGTGCCTGGCCCACCCTATGGGCAACTTCAGCGTGAACCACTACAGCAAGATCACGTTCGGGCAGCGCGGCATCCGCCTCGACTACTTCATTGACCTGGCCGAGATCCCGACTTTTCAAGAACTCCAGGCAGCCGACCTGAAGCCCGGCGACACAGCCGCGATCGCGCCCTTCCTCACCCGGCGCGGCGCCGAGCTCGCGCGGGGCTTAAGCCTGCGCATCGACGGCACGCCCGTGCCGCTTCAGAAGGTTTCCCAGGCGGTCATCTTCCCTCCCGGCGCGGGCGGCCTGCCGACCATGAAACTCGGCTACGTCTACCACGCCGCTTACCCCAAGGGCACGCGCGCGGGCACGGCCACCCTCGCCTATGCCGACGGCAACTTCCCCGGACACGCGGGATGGAAAGAGATCGTGGTCACGGGGCCGCCCGCGCTGCTCCTGTCCAGCACCGCACCGAAAGCTGACCGCAGCGCCGAGCTTAGCAACTACCCGACGGACCTGCTGAACTCCGCGCCCCAGGACCTCGCCGCGTCCGCGCGCATCGCGTTGCCGGCCGCGCTAGCCCCGGTTTCAGAAGAGACCGCCGCCATTCAGGCGAGAAGCAGCCCGGGCACAGCAGGCGCATCGCGACCGATTGCGGCAGCACATCCTCACCGGTCCCTGGCTGAACATTCTTGGGCCCGCACACACACGGCCATGCCCGCGCCGACCGTCCCGCTCCCGCGTGCAGCGGTCCCGGCAGCCCCCGTCCACCTCCAGGCCAACCGCCAGGAAACGGCGCGCTCGAGCTTCACCCAGCTCGTCACCACGGAGCACCTCAGCCTGTGGTTCCTGCTCACGGCCGCCTTTATCTCCATGGGCTTGGGCGCGCTCCACGCGCTTGAACCGGGGCACGGCAAAACCATCGTTGCCGCCTACCTGGTCGGCTCGCGCGGCACGGCGCGCCACGCCCTGTTGCTGGGCCTCATCGTTACGGCCGCGCACACGGCCAGCGTGTTCGCGCTCGGGGCCATCACACTTTACGCTTCGCGCTACATCCTGCCGGAGCAGCTGTATCCCTGGCTCGGCGTGCTGTCAGGACTCACGGTCGCCGCGCTCGGCGCATACCTGCTGCTGCGCCGCTGGACCGGCGAGGACATGGACCACGCCCACGCGGCCGGCCAAATGCACGGCCACTGGTTTTCGCGCAAATCGCAGGCAGAAACAGCGCCCGGCGAACCGAAGACCGCGGGCCCGGTCTCGCTCGCGCAGCTGTTCACCCTCGGCATCACGGGCGGCATCATTCCCTGCCCGGCGGCGCTGGTGGTGCTGCTCAGCGCATTTGCCCTGCACCGGGTGGGCTTCGGCTTTTTCCTCATCACCGCTTTCAGCGTCGGCCTCGCCGCCGTGCTCATCGCCTTCGGGCTGCTCATGGTCCACGCGCGCCGGTTCATGAGCCGCATTCTCCTTGACGGCCCGCTCACCAAGCGGTGGCTCCCCGTGGCCTCCGCCGCGGCCATGACGATCCTGGGCGCGGGCATCGCGACTCACGCATTTTTAACAACCGGCATCGACGCGCACAGCTTTTCGCCCAGCCGTGTGGGCCCCGCGCTGTTTGTCGCGGGCCTGGGTCTGGTGCTGGGCGTCCGGCACTCCACCGACCCGGACCACGTGGTCGCCATCTCCACCATCGTGACCCGGCAGCGCAGCATCCGCGGCGCGGCACTCATCGGAGGTATGTGGGGCCTCGGCCACACCCTCACCATCTTCCTGGTGGGCTGCCTCATCATCCTGGGCGGCATCACCATCCCCACGCGCGTCGGCTTGTCGATGGAGTTCTCGGTCGCGCTCATGCTGATCCTGCTCGGCATGCTCAACCTCACCGGCGCGATCGAAACGGTTCGCGCCCGCTTCAGCCCGCGACCGGCCGCGGAGCCCGCGATAGCCTGTGCCCCCGGGAACCCAGCCTGGCGCTGCCTGCGCCCGCTGGCCATCGGGCTGGTGCACGGCCTCGCCGGCTCGGCCGCGGTCGCGCTGCTGGTGCTTTCCACCATTCACAACCCGCTCTGGGCGCTGGTGTATCTGCTGATCTTCGGCGGCGGCACCCTGCTCGGCATGATGGCGATGACCGTCGCCATGTCGCTGCCGCTGGCTTACGCAGGCACCCGCACGCCCAGGATCGGGCGCTTTCTGGGCGTCGCCTCAGGCCTGGTCAGCGTCTGCTTCGGAGTGTTCCTGGTCTACCAGCTGGGCTTCCTGGGCGGGCTGTTCACCAGCCACCCACACTGGACGCCGCAGTAGTGACGTCTTCAGGCCGCCCCCCCCCGCCCGGCCCGCGGACGAATCCGCGCCGCCCCCGTTCCCCCCCGCAACGCCCGCAACTCGTCTACCTGGAAAATCCAGTAGCAGAACGCCGCCAGCAAAACCGTCGTAACCGTGGCCACCAAGCCCTGCACCACATACGGCGCCGCCCCGATGTGCAGAATCGGCCAGAAAAACAAGCCCGTGCACACCGCCATGATCGCGAGCATCTGGTACACCGGCTTGTGGTCCAGCACGGCCTCGCCGGCAAACAAACGGTCGTTCAGGTGCAGGAGGTAAAACAGCTGGATGGTCTCGGAAACCAGCCACACCAGCAGGTAGCCCTGCACCCCGAGCCGCGGCATCAGCGGGATCGACAGCAGGCTCGTCAACCCGTAGGCAAACAGGGTTTGCCAGGAGATTGACTCGACCTGGTTGGACGAAAACTGGAACTGATATTTGTGTTCTTTAATCGACAAAATCGAGATCGTCAGCCCCAAAGTGATGCAAATGCCCGGGCTGAACAGCTTCGCCTGGTGCAGCCAGACCTCGAGCAGCAGCGGGGTCGCCAGCATGGAGCCGAAGGTAATCGGCGGCGTCATCAGCAGAATCACCCGCTCTGAAAGCGCATACAGTTTGTGCAGCCGCTGCCAGTCCCTTTGCCCGTAAATGAGCGTAATTTCCGCCGAAAGCGAGTTCGTGACCAGGTATAAGAGCCGTCGACTGAGTGAATACACCGTCCGAGTGACCGTGTAGGCGACCACCACGGTCGGGCCCAGCAGGCGCTGCATCAGGATCACCGGCACCTGGTAGGCGAACAGGTTGGAGCTCGCGAGCAGCATGTAATGCCCGCTCGGCCGCAGGATCGACCCCAAGGATCCCTTGCGCCAATACCGCAGGGTCGGGCGGATCGCGGGGCAGCGCCGCGCTACATCGAACGCCAGAATGACCGCCATCAACAATGTGACCGCGAGTTGGCCCGCCGCGATCACCGCAAACGGCCGGCGCAGCAGCACCAGCCCCACAATCGTCAACATGCCCAGCAACTGATTCAGGTTTGCGAAGTGCGCCCCCCGGTGCGCTTCGCCGAAGACCATGTACGAGCCCGAAAAAAAGCCGAACAGCATGCTCGCCATGATCTGCATGCCCAGCAGGTACAGCGTGAGCTGCGCCGCGAACGGCGCGATGGAAAGGTGCAGCCAGCGCGTCAACGGCATGGCGAACACGGCGGCCAGCAGCAGCGCGGCGGCCGCAAACGCGCCCAGCAGGATGCGAAGCCCGGCCGACTGCACCTCGCGGCACTGCTCCACCTCTCCACGGTTGTAGTGGATTGTCATCTGCATGTTGGTATAGGTTTGTAGGCCGTAGTTGAAGGTGCCCAGGTAGGAGATCGCCGCGCTCAGTGCAATCCACTGGCCATATAGGCTGGTGCCTAGGACATGCAGAAAAGCGGGCGGAAGCAGCAGCTGCTGCAGCATCACCACCAGCTGGTTGGCGTTCTGCGCGGCAAACAGCTTGGCGATACGGCGAAGGCTCATCGGGTCCTGTCAGTCGGGGGCAGCGGAGAAACAACGCGCAGGATCACAGTGCAGGGCCCTGTCTTGTCGGTCGGAACAACCGCTTACATCTTATAGCGGCCCAAGTCGTCGTCGTTCAGGTTCTCCAGCCAGTTCTTCAGGTCCTCCGCGCTCGCCTGGTCGGCCGGGCTTGGGATCACCTTGGCCGTCCGCAGCACGTCCTCGTTTACAAAAATCGGGCAGTCCGACCTGAGCGCCAGCGCCAGAGCATCCGACGGCCGCGCGTCCACGGTGACCACCTCGCTCCCCTGGCGCAACCAAACTACCGCGAAGAACGTGTCGTCCTTGAGCTCGGACACCACCACGCGGTCCACAGTCGCGTTCAGCCCGTGGATCATGTTTCGGAGCAGGTCGTGGGTCATCGGCCGGGGCGTCGCCGCCTTTTCCACCTCCAGCGCAATCGCGCTCGCCTCAAACAACCCCACCCAAATGGGCAAAACCGTGTTTCCCGTCGAGTCCTTCAGGATCACGATGGGCTGCTGCGTCGACGGGTCCACCATCAGCCCGCGAATCTTCATCTCCACTTCCATCGTGCGCTCCTTAAACCGCCTCACCTACTAAGCTGTTCGGAAAACTTTGGGTTACCCGCACCGGCAGATACGCCCCCGACGCCGGCGCGATCGGCTGCTCCGTCGTAAAGTTCAAGGTCTTATTTTGCGTCGTGCGGCCCGTAATCTGCCCGCGCGCATTGGTGTGCCCTTCAACCATCACTTCAAGAACCTGCCCCACATGCCTCGCGTAGCCGGCCCGCTGCAGCTCGCGTTGCCGGTCTAAGAGCACCTGCAGCCGCGTCGATTTTTCTTCCTCGGGGATCGAATCGGCCATTGTCAAAGCAGGAGTGTTCGGCCGGGGCGAGTACTTGAACGCAAACACCGCGTCATAGCTCACCTCCGCCAGCATCGTGATCGTGTCTTCGAAGTCCTGAGCCGTCTCGCCCGGGAACCCGACAATGATGTCGGTCGACAAACTGATCTCCCGCCGCGCCGCTTTCATCCAGGCGATACGCTCCAGGTACCATTCCCGCGTGTACTCGCGCGCCATCAACCCCAGCACCCGCGACGACCCGCTCTGCACCGGCAGGTGCACGTGATCGCAAAGCGCGGGCACCGCATCAATTGCGTGCACGATCTCGCGCGTGAAGTCCCGAGGGTGCGAAGTGGTAAACCGAACACGCCGAACGCCCGCGACCTGCCCCACTGCCGCCAGAAGCTCCGCAAACGTCCGCTTCCCTTCAGGGTCCCGGTACGAATTCACGTTTTGCCCCAGCAGCTGGATCTCCGTAAACCCCGCGTCCGCCATTTTCCGCGCCTCGGCCAAAACGCTGGTCGAAGTCCGCGAGCGCTCCTTGCCCCGCGTGTACGGCACCACACAGTAAGCGCAGAACTTGTCGCACCCCTCCACGATGGTGATGTACCCGCGGTGCCGGTTTCCGCGCGCCGTAAACTCCGTCTCGAAGGTCTCCTCAGTCTGTCGGTCGTCCAGCCCTGTGATGCGCGTCCCGCCGGCCTCCAGCTGCACCAGCAGCTCCGGCAGCTTGCGATAGCTCGCCGAACCCGCCACCAGCGACACGTAAGGCGCGCGCTCAAAGATTCGCTCGCCCTCCTGCTGCGCCACGCACCCCAGCACTCCAAACCGCTTGCCTTGCTTGTGCAGCTTCTTGTAGTCGTTCAGCCGGTTGAAGACCTTCTGCTCCGCTTTGTCGCGAATCGAGCAGGTGTTATAGAGGATCAGGTCCGCCGCTTCCTCGGTCTCCACCTGCGCATAGCCCTGCCGGCCCAATGTGCCCACGACCTTTTCCGAGTCGTGCACGTTCATCTGGCAGCCGAATGTTTCAAGGTAAAAAGTCTTGGGCATCGCAAATCCACTATACCAAGCGCACGATGCCAAGCTATGCTCAAAAAGCTGCGATGAAAGCCCCTGTTCCCGATTTGGAACCGCTCCCGTTCGACGACCGGCACGCCTGCTTCGGCTGCGGCGCCCGCAACCGCACCGGCCTCGGCCTCCGCTTTTTTCTCGAGCCCGAAGCCCAAGTTCTCGCCACCCTGCGGCTGCCCAAGCGCTTTCAAGGCTCCCACGGCTTCGGCCACGGAGGCGTCATCGCCGCCATGCTCGACGAAGCCATGAGCAAGGCGATCCTCGCCGCCGCACACGGTCAGCAGGTTCGAGCCCTCACCCGACGCCTCGAAACCGAGTACCTTCGCCCCACTCCCCTCGGCGCAACCTTGACCCTGCGCGGACGCCAGGATCGCGTCGAAGGCCGCAAACACTTCTGCTCCGCCACGCTGTCCGACGCCGAAGGTCAGATCCTCGCCCGCGGCGGGGCCCTCTTTATCACTATCGAGCGCCGGCCCGAAGGCAAGCGCTGAGCGCTCTGCTTGCACATCCGCGCTCCTGTTGGGGTCGAAAACTCCAGTTTGCGCAAGCATGCGTTGCGGAGAGGGAGAGCTTCACGCCCGGCCTTGGAGCGCAGGCGCTCCACACTCAAACCTACTTCGCCCCCGCTTCCAGAGCTTGGCAAATCGCGTCCGTCATCTCCCCAGTCGAGTTTTCCCCGCCCAAATCGCGGGTTCGCACCTTGCCTTCCCTCAGCACGGTCTCAATCGCGTGCATCAACCGCGTCGCGAGCTCGGCTTCCCCAAGGTGATCCAGCATCATCTGCGCCGACCAGATGCTCGCGATCGGGTTCGCCTGTTGCTTCCCCGCCAAGTCAAACGCCGAACCGTGGATCGCTTGAAACATGCTCGGGTATTTGCGCTCCGGGTTCAGATTTGCGCTCGGCGCCAGCCCCAAACTCCCCGTAATCGCCGCTCCAAGATCGCTCAGGATATCCCCAAAAAGGTTCGAGCACACAAACACGTCCAGGGTACCGGGATGCGTCACCATGCGAGCCGTCATTGAATCCACCAGCTGTTTGTCGTTCGAAACACCCGGGTACTTCGCGGCCACCTCGCCGAACACCTCGTCCCAGAACACCATGTTGTGCTGCATGCTGTTCGACTTTGTCACGCTGGTCACCCGCTTGCGGTCGTGCTTGTGCGCCCACTCAAAAGCGAAGTTCATCAGCCGCTCCGTCACTGAGCGGGTAAACACGATGGTCTGCAGCGCGACCGCCTCCGGTTGCCCCCTGTGCACCACGCCGCCCGCGCCCGCGTACTCCCCTTCGGAGTTTTCGCGCACACACACCATATCCAGGGATCGGCCCTCCTGCCCCGCGAGCGGCGTCGTGACACCCTCCAGCAGCCGCAGCGGGCGCAGGTTGATGTACTGCTCGAAGCTCTGCCGTATCGGCAGCAGAAGGTTCCACAGCGTAATGTGATCCGGCACATTCGGGCTGCCCACCGGCCCCAGCAGAATCGCGGCAAAGCCTCCGCTTTCCAGCTGCTTTAAGCCGTCCTCCGGCATCATCGCGCCGGTTTTCTCATAGCGCGTCGAGCTCCAGTCAAACTCTTGAAACTCAAAGCGGGTGTTCCCATCCAGCCGCTCCAGGGTTTCGAGCACCTGACGGCCGGCCGCAATCACCTCCGGACCGATCCCGTCGGCCGGCAGCACGGCTATGTTGTGGTTCTTCACGCAGCACCCCTTTCGCCATCGCCCATCGCCCATCCCGGGAACGCGTTGCAGCAGAACGGTTCTACCGCGTCGTTTCCCGTCGAATGGGTTGAAAGGTGTGATGCGAACTCAATTCCCGGAAGCTGCGATTGAAAGCGCAACACCGGACTTTAACACCACAGAAACAGACCGTGGCTGCCGCCGCATTGACGAGGCCGAAGGGGCTCTGCGATGCTCACGAGCATGCCATCCAGCAAAGACCTCACAGGCAGAGTTGAATACGCCCACGCCCGCCCCATCCGCGCGCGCAACAGCCGCCTGTACCGGCTAGCCCACTGGCCCATCTGGATCGGCGTTTCGTTTCTGGCCCCCGGGCCGTTGACTTTTCGCCTGTTCGCAGAAGGCTTCGGCCTCCCAAACCTCCTTTGGCTCGCCACGGTCCTCACCGCCACTGGCGCAGCCGCGC
Organism: uncultured Acidobacteriaceae bacterium; assembly: GCA_964246765.1. Taxonomy (GTDB): domain Bacteria; phylum Acidobacteriota; class Terriglobia; order Terriglobales; family Acidobacteriaceae; genus EB88. The sequence continues at coordinate 23,030 of CAXTRW010000021.1, forward strand.
TGCGCGGGCAGCTCCCGGGAGTCGAGCCGCGCCCTTACATCCTTCGCTTCGACGAACGCAAACCCAACCCGCTCTACCGCCGCGTCTGCTACACCCTGGCCTGGAACGCCGCCATAAGCTTCGCCCTGCTCAACTTGGCCGGCCTGCTTCTCGCCGCGCTTACCGGTCGCTGGCGCATGAAGCAGATTTACAGCCGCGCCTACTTCCCTCTCTGCGCCGCGATCCTGCTGCTAAGCGCCGCCGGACGCCTGCCCCGCGTCGGCCCTTCCACCCAGGGCGAAGGCATGGAGCGCCGCTACTTCTACGGCACAGTCTGGTCCGTCACCGCCGCCCAAGTTCTGCTGCTGACGCTCTGGAAGACACTGCCCCAAACCCGTAAGACAAGCTGGCTTAAACTCGCCGCCTTCACCGGCACGCTCGCCCTCATGGGC
>CAXTRW010000022.1:0-23444 GCA_964246765.1 uncultured Acidobacteriaceae bacterium
CGCGGAGGCTTCGGCGTGGTGCGTGGGCTCTGGGGTGTGCGCGTGGGCCACGTTCGCGCGGCTTTCTCCGAAAAAGGTGAGGAAGTACAAGCGGAACATGTAGAAGGCAGTGATGCCGGCGGTGAGGAGGCCGATGAACCAGAGGACTTTCGCGCCCGCCATGGGAGAGGTGAACGTTTGGAACAGGATCTCGTCTTTCGAAAAGAAGCCGGAAAGCGGCGGGATGCCGGAGATGGCGATGACGCCGGCGGTCATGGTCCAGAAGGTGATGGGGATTTTGGTGCGGAGGCCGCCCATGGCGCGCATGTCCTGCTCGCCGCTCAGGGCGTGAATCACCGAGCCCGCGGCGAGGAATAGGAGCGCCTTAAAGAACGCGTGGGTGACGACGTGGAAGATGCCCGAAGAGTAGGCCGCAACCCCGCAGGCCAGGAACATATAGCCCAACTGCGAGACGGTCGAGTAGGCGAGGACGCGCTTGATGTCGGTCTGCATCAGGCCGATAGTCGCGGCGAAGAAGGCAGTCGCGCAGCCGATGATCGCAACCGTGCCGAGCGCGAAGGGGGAGCGGTCGAAGATGGGATGGGCGCGGGCGACCATGTACACGCCCGCGGTGACCATGGTAGCGGCGTGGATCAGCGCGGAAACCGGGGTGGGGCCTTCCATCGCGTCCGGGAGCCAGACGTAGAGGGGAATTTGCGCGGACTTGCCGGCCGCTCCGAGGAGGAGCAGGAGCGCGATCGCGGTCAGGAAGCCGCCCTGGAGCGTGGGCGTGGCGGCGATTTGGGCGAAGATGTTCCCGAACGAAAGCGAGCCGAAGTGGGCGATGAGCAGGAACATGCCCAGCAGAAAGCCGAAGTCGCCGATGCGGTTGACGACGAAGGCCTTGCGTCCGGCGTTGGCGGCGGAGTCGCGGTCGAAGTAGTAGCCGATCAGCAGGTACGAGGCGAGCCCGACGCCCTCCCAGCCTACGAAGAGCAGCAGGAAGTTCTCCGCCAGCACGAGCGTGAGCATGAAGAACATGAACAGGTTGAGGTAGGCGAAGAAGCGCCAGAAGCCTTCCTCATGGGCCATGTAGCCGACCGAGTAGAGGTGGATGAGGAAGCCGATGCCGGTGATGACGAACAGGAAGACCATGGTGAGCTGGTCGACGGTAAAGGCGAAATCGGCGTGGAAGGCGCCCGCGGTGATCCAGGGGGCGACGTACTCGGTGTGGGGCAGGGCCAGGCCGTGGAGTTGGAGGGCGATGTTGCAGACCAGGCCGAAGGAGGCGGCGACGGTGGCGAGCGCGATGATGGAAACCGCGGGGCGCGAGAGGCGGCGGCCGATGGTGCCGTTGATCAGGAAGCCGATAAACGGCAGCAGGGGAATCCAGAGCAGGTGCATGGAGTTTCCGTTCATAGCCGCGTTCATAGCTTCATCAGGTCTACTTGATCGACGTCAAGCGTGTTGCGCGCGCGGAAGATCGCGATGATGATGGCCAGGCCCACGGCGGCCTCGGCCGCGGCGACGACCATGACGAAGAAGACGAACAGCTGGCCTTGCACGTCGTGGTGCATGTGGGAGAACGCGACGAAGGCGAGGTTGACCGCGTTGAGCATGAGCTCGATGGACATAAAGATGGTGATAATGTTGCGCTTGACCAGGAACGCGCCGACGCCGAGCGAGAACAGGACGGCGCTGAGGATGAGGTACCAGGAGACGGGAACGGTCATCGGCCGGGCTCCTTGCGGGCGAGCGCGACGGCGCCGAGGATAGCGATCAGGATCAAAACGGAGGTGACCTCGAAGGGAAGCAGCAGGTCGCGAAACAGCACGCGGGAGAGCATGGAGGTGGTCACGACCTGGTCGCCCAGCCGGGTCGCGCCGAGGCGTGTGCCTTCGCGCAGGAAGACATAGGACAAGAGGCAGATCAGCGCGACCACGCCGGGGAAGCCCGCGCCGTAGGCGACCTTGCTGACGTTTTTGCTTCGGTCCTCGGTGCTGGCGTTCAGCAGCATGATCACGAAGGTGAAAAGCACCATGATCGCGCCCGAGTAGACGATGACCTGGACGGCGGCGAGAAACTCGGCCCCGAGCAGCAGGTAGAGCACGGCGAGCGAGGTCATGACGACGATGAGCGAGAGGGCCGAGTTGATCGGCTGGCGCGCGCGCAGGAGGTTCACGGCGCCGCCGATGCAGAGGATCGCGAAGATGAGGAAGAGGGCTACGTACATATCGGGTCCGGGCTTGGGGCGCTGGCGGAAGAAATCACAGTGTAAATCACTGTGCGAGGGAAGCGATGTCTAAAAAGCAGCCGCGAGCAAGCGGCAGTTCGATTGGTATCGCTGTGAAGTGCGGTCGTGAGCTTTCGCTCACGAAGACCCACGTCTCAAAATCGAGACGTGGGGCACCCGTATTCTGAGAACGGGGTTAGTACCCGCCGCTCCAGGCGAAGAGCAGACTGGAGCCGACGATGTTGAGGATGGACAGCGGCATCAGGAACTTCCAGCCGAAGCTCATCAGCTGGTCGTAGCGGAAGCGGGGCAGCGTGCCGCGGACCCAGATGTAGAGGAACAGGAACAGGAACACCTTGAACACGAACCAGAACACCGGGAGGACGATGCGGCCGGCGAGGCCGAAGTCAGGGAAGAGATGGCCGAAGGGGCTGGTCCAGCCGCCGAAAAAGAGCAGCGTGGCGACGCAGGCGACCGTGATCATGTTGGCGTACTCGGCCATGAAGAACATCGCGAACTTCATGGAGGAGTATTCAGTGTGATACCCGGCGGCGAGCTCGCTTTCCGCTTCGGGCAGGTCGAAGGGGGTGCGGTTGGTTTCCGCGTAGGCGGCCATCAGGTAGATGAAAAACGCGACAAACTGGAAACCGCCGAAGAAGTTCCAGCTGAGGAGGCCGTGGACCGATTGGACATCGACAATATCGCGCAGCCGCAGGGAGCCGGCGCGCATGACCACGCCGACCAGCGACAGGCCGAGCGCGAGCTCATACGAGATGAGCTGCGCGGATGCTCTTAGGGAGCCGAGCAGCGAGTACTTGTTGTTGGAGGACCAGCCGGAAAGCGCGATGCCGTAGACGCCGACGGAAGTCACGCCGAGGATCACGAGCAGTCCGATGTTGATGTCCGAGATCTCGAACATATCCACGCCGTGCCAGCGGATGTTGTCGCCGAACGGGATGACCGCGATGGAGGTAAGGGCGCAGATAAGCGCGATGATGGGCGCGGCGATGTAGAGCGGCCGGTAGACGCCCGAGGGGAGCAGGTCTTCCTTGAGGAACAGCTTGGCGCCGTCGGCCAGCGGCTGCAGCAGGCCGAAGGGGCCGACGCGCGTGGGGCCCCAGCGGTTCTGGATGCGGCCGACGACCTTGCGCTCCAAGAGCACCGTGTAGGCGACGGCGGTCAGGTAGACGACCAGCACCACGGCGATTTTCAGTGTGCTCAGCAGGAAAAAGATCAGCAGTGTGGACACGCGTGTTTTTGCCCTTCCGGTTTTTCTTTGTTCGTGACTAGTCCGCGGCGGCTTCGGCGGGGCGGGTTTCGCGGCTTTCGAGCACCTGGTGCAGCACGGGTGAGTAACGGCCCAGTGTACCTGAAGTGAACAGCGTATCGTGCGCCGGGAGTACGAGGTCGGCGCGGTCGGTGGGGAGCGTGATCTGGACCAGGTCCGTGCGCATCGGCTTGTCGCGGCCCGAGAGCAGCTCAAATCGTGAGACGGCGTAGGCGGGGACCAGGCGCTGGATCTCGTCGAGGGTCGCGAACGGGTCGAACGGGCTTACCTTAGGTTCGTAGTTGTTCGCGGCGAGCCACACGGCGTGGCGGTCGGCCTCGCCGGACTGCGCTCCGCGGCTTTGGCCCAGGTCGGCGCGCAGGCCCTTGCCGAAGGGCACCAGCGTTTGCGCCTTGAAGCCCATGCGGTCGGCCACGCGCACGATCAGCTCGAAGTCGGGCCGGGTTCCGGCGGTGTCGGAGGCTTTCTTGACCAGCTGGATGTCGCCGTAGGTGTTGGTCACGGTGCCGGCTTTCTCGTACAGGTAGGCCGCCGGGAGCACCACGTCGGCCAGCGCGGCGGTTTCGGTCAGGAACATGTCCTGGACGACCACGAACGTGTTGGCGAGGGCGGCGGGGTCGACGCCGTAGCGGGCGACCGGGTTGGCGCCGACGACGTAGAGCGCGCCCAGCTCGCCCCGGCCCGCGGCGTCGAACATCTGGACCAGGTTCTTGCCCGGAGTCTGCGGCAGGTTCGCGCCGTACTCCTCGGCAAACGCGCCGCCGTTCGCGACCGGGACGTACCCGGGCAGGAAGTCCGGCAACACCCCCATGTCGGCCGCGCCGCGGGAGTTGACGTAATCGCCCAGCGCGGCCAGCTTGGCGTTGGGCAGGGTCGCGGCCCAGCGGACCAGGGCTTCGAGGTCGCGCCCGCGGAACTCGGAGCCGAACGCGATCACCAGCTCAGGCTCAGCCGCGATGGACTCGCGGAACCGCTGCGAGGTTTCGCTTTCCTGGAAGTCAGAGGCTTGCCCGGCCAGGTAGCTGACAAACGCGCCGTAGCCGTCGGGCTGTACCTGCACGAATGCCTTCGATTGACGACGGAGCTTGATCTCGCGGTCGTTCACCAAGTACAGCTTGGCGCGGTTCTGGCGGACGTTCGAGCGAATATTCCAGGCCAGCAGCGGGTGCTGCTCGGTCGGGTCGTTGCCGAGCACCAGCATGGCGGGGGCTTTTTCAAAGTCGCGGATGCTCGCGCTGCGTCCGGCGGCCCCGCCCAGCGCGGCGATGAACGCCGGGTAGTCGGCGGTGCGGTGGTGGTCGATGTTGTTGGTTCCCAGCACTACGCGGGCGAACTTCTGCAGCAGGTAATTTTCTTCGTTGGTGGTTCGCTGCGAGCCGATGACGCCGATGCTCGCGCCGCCGCGCTCATCGCGAATTTCGCGCAGGCGCTTTCCCGCGTACTCGATCGCCTTTTCCCAGGTCGCCGGCTCCAGCACCCCCGCCGCGCTGCGGATCAGCGGCTTGGTGATGCGGTCCTCGCGGTTCGCGAAGTCAAACGAGTAGCGGCCCTTGATGCACAGGAAGTCGTTGTTGGGGCCGCCCTTGTCGCGGTTGTCCCCGCGTACGATCACCGCGCCTTCCTTGTCGGCGCGGGTGCCGAGCGTGGTCCGGCAGCCGTCGCCGCAGTGGGTACACACGGTCGCGGTATGGTTCATCTCCCAGGGCCGGGTCTTGTAGCGATAGGTGCCGGAGGTGAGCGCGCCCACGGGGCAGATATCGATGCACGCTCCGCACTCCTCGCAGTCCAGGTGGTCGCCCATGTTGGGCGCGATCACCGAAGCCGAGCCGCGGTTCTGCACGCCCAGCGCCCACACGTCCATGCCTTCGCCGCACACGCGCACGCAGCGGTAGCACAGGATGCAGCGCGGGCGGTCGAAGTACACCACCGGCGACCACTGCTGCTCTTCCTTGTGGTTTTTGCTTTCGACGTAGCCGGACTCGGACGCGCCGTACTTGAAGGTCATGTCCTGGAGCTCGCACTGCCCTCCGGCGTCGCACACCGGGCAGTCGAGCGGGTGGTTGCCGAGCAGGATTTCAAGAATGCTCTTGCGAGACTGCGCGATCTCCGGGCTTTCCGTCGTGACCACCATGCCTTCGGCGATCGGTGTCGTGCAGGCGGTCTGGAGCTTGGGCATTTTTTCAACCCGCACCACGCACATGCGGCACGCGCCCTGGAGCGACAGGCCGGGGTAGTAGCAGAAGGCGGGGATCTCGATGCCGGCCTGCTTGCAGGCGTCGATGAGGAGCGTACCGGCGGGGGCGGTCAGCTGCTTGCCGTCGACGGTGAGGGATACGGTTTTTACTTCGGGCATGTTTTATTCCTGTGCCGCGCCAGCGAGCGCGGGTTGCTGACCGGCAAAGATTGCTTGCTGCGGAACTTCGACTTCGAGCCACTCGACGACGCAGTACTCGATGCCGTTCGCGCGGGTTTCCTCGCTAAAATCCACAACGGCGTTGGTCGGCTCGGGAAGGAGATCGCCGTCGTCGGCCATCACCTGAAAATGGCCCTCGACGGCTTCCTTCATCATGGCCCGAATTTCGTCGAGCGTTTCGCCGGTAGACCCGCATCCCGGAATTGCTGGAGAATAGCCGCCCCAGTTGTTCGGCCCTTTTTCGTAAACCACCAAGTATTCCTTTGTCATAGGAGCCCTGCCTGCTTCAAGATATTGCGCAATGTGCCGATCGGTATGTCTCCATTGTGCATCGGAATGCTTACTTTGCCCGGCTTCACAGGATGCACAAAGTGGCGATGGCTGCCGGTTTGCGTTTTGAATCGCCAACCATCCTTTTCGACCATGCGTACTGCTTCCTTCGGCTTCAATGCGCCGCGAGCTGCACTAGGTTATCCGGCGCCTTCTGCAGATCAGCCCCGGCGTCGGTAAAGCATGCGGTTATAGTCTCAGGCATGTTCTTATTCCTGTGCCGCGCCAGCGAGCGCGGGTTGCTGACCGGCAAAGATTGCTTGCTGCGGAACCTGTACTTCGAGCCACTCGACGACGGTGTATGCGACTTCCTCTTCCGGGGACGTCGCGGCGAAGTCGATCGATGTCGCGGCCGGCGGCGGAATGAGATCGCCATCCTCAGCCATCGATTCCAAAAGCCCTTCCATCGCCTCGCGCATCATCGCTCGCATGTGTTCGAGCGAGTCGCCGACCGACACGCAGCCTGGTATGTCGGGGCAGAATCCGGCCCAGTCGCAGTACCTACCGGTGGTGTCCGCAGTGCGTTCGTAATAAACCAAATAGCGCTTTTTCATTTCAGCCCCGCTTGCTTCAGGATGCTGTGAACGATCGATTTCGGTAGATCTTTACTCCCGTGCATCGGAACCTGTACCTTGCCGGGCTTGACCGCGTGGATGAAGTGCCGATGGCTGCCGCTTTGGTTCTTAAATGTCCAGCCGTCAGCCTCGATGGTCTTGATAATCTCCCGTGCGCTCAATGCGCAGCCAGCTGCACCAAATTGTCCGGCGCTTCGTGCAAAATCAGCCCCGGCGTGGGCGGGTTTTCTGCCAGAAACGCCTCGAACTCGCCGCGGAACTTGGTGATAAACGCGATGGTCGGCATGGCCGCCGCGTCGCCCAGCGGGCAAAACGTCCGGCCCATCATGTTGTCGGCCAGGTACTTGATATTATCCAGGTCCTTCGCGACCCCCAGCCCCTGGTACACGCGCGAAATGGTCTTGCGCAGCCAGTCCGTGCCCTCGCGGCAGGGGATGCACCAGCCGCAGCTTTCGTGCTGATAAAACTTGATGGTCCGGAGCGCGAACTCGACCATCGAAACCGTCTCATCGAGCACCACGATCCCGGCTGAGCCCAGCATGGTGCCAGCTTTCGCGAGCTGGTCGAAGTCCATCCCGACATCGATCTCATCGGCCTTGAGCACCGGCGTGGACGACCCGCCGGGGACCACGGCCTTGAGCTTGCGGCCGTTCGGGATCCCTCCCGCCACGTCGTAGATGGCCTTGCGGAGCGAGTAGCCCATGGGCAGCTCGTAGACGCCCGGCCGCTCCACATGGCCGGAGATGCCGAACAGGCGCGTGCCTCCGTTCTTCTCCGTGCCGATGGCGGCGTACTCGGCCGCGCCAATGCGCAGGATGTGGGGCACGCTCGCGATCGTCTCAACGTTGTTGATGACGGTAGGCCCGCCGTACAGGCCGACCACCGCGGGGAAGGGCGGGCGAATGCGGGGGATGCCGCGCTTGCCTTCGAGCGACTCCATCAGAGCCGACTCTTCGCCGACCTCATACGCGCCCGCGCCGGTCTGGGTGATGCAGTCGAAGTCCAGCCCCTCGATGCCGAAGATGTTTTTGCCTAGGAAGCCCCGTTCGTAGGCTTCGGCGATGCAGCGGTCCATGATTTCAAGCAGGTAGCGGTACTCGCCGCGCATGTAGATATAGCCCTGCTTGGCCCCGACCGCGAGGCCCGCGATGATGGTGCCCTCGATCACCGAGTGCGGGTCGTACTGGCAGATAGGGCGGTCCTTGCAGGTTGCCGGCTCCGATTCGTCGCCGTTGACCAGGATGTACTTGGGCTTTTCAGACTGCTTGGGGACGAACGACCACTTGAGGCCCGTGGGGAAGCCCGCGCCGCCGCGCCCGCGGAGGTTCGAGGCCTTGACCTCGTTGATGATCGCCTCGGGGCCCATGGCGATGGCCTTGCGGGCGGACTCATAGCCGCCCAACTCGATGTAATTGTCGATCTTTTCAGCGCCCTGGCCGAAGCGGAAGGAGATCACCTTGACTTCATCGGGATGCGATACCAGAAACATGCGCGTCTCTCCTCTTGCGGCTTTACCGCAAGCGCTACTGCGGGCGGGCTTTGGCCCGGTACTCTTCTATGGTCGCGTCCATGGACGCGGGGGTCACGTCTTCGACGTAGTCGTAGTTGACCTGCACGGCCGGGGCCCAGCAGCAGGCGCCGATGCACTCGACCTCCTCGACCGAGAACAGGCCGTCCTTCGACACGCCCTTGTTCTCGTGGATGCCGAGCCGCCGTCGGCAGTGCTCCAGGATTTCGTAGCCGCCGCGCACCATGCAGGAGATGTTGGTGCACACCTGAATGTTGAACTTGCCCGCCGGATGCGTGCGCAGCATGGAGTAGTAGGAGAGCACGTTGCGCACGTCGAGCTCCGTGACCCCGACCCGTTCGGCGACCTCCGTGACCACCGCGTCGGTCACCGCACCCACCTCGTCCTGCGCGTACAAGAGCATGGGCACCAGCGCCGAGCGCTTGACGGGGTACAGCGTGACCAGGCGGTCGAAGCGCGCGGCCAACTCGGGCGAGAAGATTGTGGTGTGCGTACTCATCGTCGTTCGGTCCCTTAGGTCAATACCAGTGTAGCGAGTGCCTCGGCCAGGGCATCCATTTCAAGCGTGCCCGGCTTTCCGCTCCACGAAAACGTGCCGTCGAGCGCGAGGCGGAAGGCCCCCTCGTCGAGCAGCGAGTCGGCGGCCTTCACATCGTAAATGGCCCAGTAGCCCTCGCCCGAGCGCATCTGCAGGTCCAGCTTGATGGTGCGCCTCGGCCCTTCAAGGTGCAGCTCGCTGCGGCGCGCTTCGACCAGCATGGCCTGCGGGACTTCCTGCCCCAGCGAGGCGGCGGCAAGGTAGGCGCGCAGCAAGTTGCCGAAGGAGACCCACATCTCCTGCCGCGCCGCGAACTCGGCCGTGCTAGCGGTCAATTTCGCCCAGCACAATGTCGATGGACCCGATGACCGCGACCACGTCCGCGAGCAGCGCGCCCTTGCACATGGTGTCAAGCGCCTGGAGGCTGGCGAACGAGGGATTGCGCATGTGGACGCGGTAGGGCTTGGCCGTCCCGTCCGAGACCACGTAGTAGCCCATCTCGCCGCGCGGGCTCTCGATGGCCTGGTAGACCTCGCCGGCCGGAACGGGAAAGCCTTCGGTGACGATCTTGAAGTGGTAGATCATCGACTCCATCTCGGTCTTCATCTTTTCGCGGTCGGGCAGCACGATTTTGGGCGCGTCCGCGGTGATCTCGCCCTCGGGCAGGCCGTCCAGCGTTTGCTGGATGATCTTGACCGACTCGCGCATTTCTTCGAGGCGAATTACGTAGCGGTCCCAAACGTCGCCGTTGGTGCCGAGCGGGACCTTGAACTGGAAATTCTCGTAGCTGCTGTAGGGCATGTCGCGCCGGAGGTCCCAGTCCACGCCCGAGGCGCGCAGCGGCGGCCCGGTCACGCCGAGCGCGATGGCGTCCGCGCCCGAGATATAGCCGACACCCTTGAGCCGCTCGATCCAAATCGGGTTGCCGCTCAGCAGGTTCTGGTACTCGTCGATTTTGGACGGCATGCGCCGGATGAAGTTCTGGACGAGCGTGAAGAAGTCCAGCGGCGGCTCGAGCGATACGCCTCCGACGCGGAAGTAGGAGGTCATCATACGCTGGCCGGACACGTGCTCGAAAAGCCGCAAAACGTCTTCGCGCTCACGAAAGCAGTAAAGAAAAACCGTCAACGCGCCGATATCCATGGCATGCGTACCCAGCCACACCAGATGCGAGTTCAACCGGGTCAGCTCGTTCAGCATGACCCGCAACCATTGCGCCCTTTCCGGGATTTCCAGTCCCAGCAGCTTCTCTACGGCCAGACAGTAGCAGAGATTGTTGCTCATGGGGGACAGGTAGTCGATGCGGTCGGTGAGCGGGACCACCTGCTGGTAAAACTTCGCCTCGCAGGTCTTCTCGATCCCCGTATGCAGGTAGCCGATATCGGGCACGATGCGTAGCACCGTTTCGCCGTCGATTTCGACCACCAGCCGCAGGACCCCGTGGGTGGACGGGTGCTGCGGGCCCATGTTCAGGATCATGGTGTTGTCTTTGGTCGGGTCCTCGGGGCGGGGCGCGATCAGGGATGCGGTTTCGGTAAAGCTGCTCATTATCGATATCCCTCCACGGGGAAGTCCTTGCGCAGGGGGTGCCCTTGGAACTCGTCGGGCATCATGATGCGGCGCAGGTTAGGGTGGCCGTGAAAGCGGATGCCGAACAGGTCGAACACTTCGCGCTCGTAGTAATCGGCCGAGGGCCACACGGGAGTGATCGAGTCGGCGCCGCCTACGATCGAATCGACGTAAATACGGAGCCGGACGCGCTCTTTGAGGCCGTGCGAAAGGATATGGTAGGTGACCTGATAGCGAGGCTCCGCGGGGAGCCAGTCGACGGCGGTGACGTCCTCGAGGAAGTTGTACCCGGCCTGCTGGACCGCTTTGGCGGCGGCGCGGATGTTTTCAGGGGCGATGGTCAGGGTCAGCTCGCCGCGGTCGAACTTGGCGTCCCGGATTATGTCGGGCCCCAGAGCCGCGACTGCGCGGTTTTGCGCCATTTCAGAGAGAACTTGGTCCCGATCGAGCACAGCTGCCATTACAAATCCGCCTTATCTGAAGACCAGTCCAGGATGCCTTTTTTCCAAATGTAAAAAAAGCCGACGAATACGAAGCCGAGGTACACAACAATCTCCCAGAACCCGAACAGACGCGAACCGGTGATACGCGGTAGTTCGCGGTAGATCACCGCCCACGGAAGCATGAATACCGCTTCCACGTCGAACAGGATGAACAGCATGGCGACCATGTAGAAGCGGACCGAAAAGCGGCCACGCGCGTCGCCCTCGGCCGGAATGCCGCACTCGTAGGCGGCGAGCTTGGCCTTGTTGTTCCGATGCTTGCCGATAAACCATGATCCAGTGGCCATGGCCGAGCCCATCGCGAGCGCGACGACGACCTGGATGAGAAGAGGTAGATAGTTCCAGAAGTAATGCGGGGCGGAAGACACCGTCGGTCACCTTTTCTGTGGTCTTCTTTCAATCTAGAAGGCTGGTGGGGGTGCGTCAAGGCTGTGGCACACAGGGATTTCGCGGTGGTCAACGTGGAGTGTGCCATTTCGGGAACAGCCGGGGTTGCGGTTCCAAAATAGGTCTGCTTGGATTTTTCGGTCGAAATTATTCAAGGGATGCACCGGATCCGCCGATAGAGTCAGTGGACGGAAAGGACCACAAACCATGCAGACGACCGTAATGACACCAGCGCATTCAGTGCAGACCCACCCAATTCCGCCGGCACTGCCGGCCGCCGCCAAAGCGTTCCGCCGCTCCAGCCTCGAATCGCTTTTGAAGGATAGGCCCGCGCTGCGCCCCGCGACGGAGCCGGAGGTGGTCGCCGAGCCCGGGCCGGGCATTTTCATGGGACTCCGCATCGCACTTTTCTTCAACGCCGGGCTGGGCCTCTTGGGATTGCTGGCCTACGAAACTTGGACCATGCTGGCGCGCTGAGGTGACCCCGGACACATTTCGCGTTCTCCGTTGAGGCGGTTCAGCAGCGCAGGTTGCGGGAAGGCCCGATCCGTTCAGTTTTGCCGCGTTGTTGAGGAACCGGTGCTTTGGAGGGCTGCGCCGCGGGCCGACTTTATGTCTTCGACGAGGCCGCGGATGCTTTCCGCGCAGCGGCGCATGGAAAAGCGCTTCTCAAACGACGCATCGGTCCGGTCCGCCACGGCGGCACGCTCCGCGGGCGAAAGCGCCAACCAACGCTCCAGTAACCTAAGGGTTCCCGCCTCCGTGTCTTCCTCGACGAAGCCGGTACCGTCTTCCGCGATATAGGGCCAGATATTGATCTTGTCCGAGATCAGAACCGGAAGGCGGCACGCGATGGCCTCGGCGATGGCGATGCCGAAATTTTCCTGGTGCGAAGGCAGAACGAAAGCCTCGGCGGCTCGGAAAGCGCCCCACTTGACCGCGTCTTGAAGCATGCCCGGCCAGTGCACCCGGTTTGCCAGCCCCGCTTGGGCGGCAAGGGCTTCAAGCTCCGGGCGCAAACCGTCGGGGTCGGGTCCGGCCATCACCAAGTGCAAGTCCGGGTGCGTTGGCGCGATCTCCCGGAAGGCCCGCAAGAGCAAGTCGCATCCTTTTTTCGGATGAATGCGGCTCAAGAATAGGAGGAATCGCCGGCCGCGCAACGCTGGAACCGCGCCGAAAAAGGCTTCACGCTGCGCCCCCGGATCGCCCTCGGGCCTGTTTGTTCCAAGCGGGATCACGGCATCGCGCCAGCGATGGGGCCAGAAGGTTCCGAGCGACAGTTCCCGCTCCGCCTCGGTTGTGAACACGACACGGCTCGCATCGCGAAGAACGGCATACTGCCCGAGCCACCAAAAGGCCTGTTTCTTGAGGTGTTTTGCTGGATATTCGCGGCGGAACCAGGGGTCGAGCATGCCGTGAGGAAACACGAGGTAAGGCACCTTCGCGGCCAGCGCCGTCCTGCGAGCGGCCAGCGCCGGATATTGCCAAAGCCCGTCGACCACGAGCGCGTCGTACTGCCGCGTGTGCGCGCTAAGCCAGTCTCGCGCGGTCGCGCTGTAGCCGAATGTGGTCCCGACCGGGCCCACCGCGTGCACCGGGAACGGATAGCGCCGGAGGTACTCGGCCCTGGGCGCGTCGAGCGACAGAACCTCGGGCTCGATGCCCACTTCGCGGTAGCCGAGTGACAGCTGGAGAAGGTTCTCGGGCGGACCGCCGCCGGCCGGCGCTAGATCGTGGATGATGTGGAGCAGACGCATGGAGCGTGAGGGCACGTGCCTTCCTTTTTCCAAATCCGACTCGCCCGAGAGCAGTTCTCGTACAAACACAAGAGCGATCGGCAACTCTGAACGTGGCATTTGCGTTTTGTAAGCGATTCCACGTCGGTTGGTTCCCTCCACCGGCGCGAGGACTGCTATAGGATACCCACGCTGTTCTCCGGCCGTCGGCGAAAAGCCGTCCGGGACAGCTATCCTCCGGTTACCGCCCGGCTCAGGCGCGACCCATCAGCCGTCGCGTGTGAGCGGCTAGGACCACGTCTTCCCGAGCTGGCAGCACCCGAATGGACACGATGCTGCCGGGCGCATGGACGCTGCCGGTGCTCCCGGCGTTGGCAGCGGGGTCAAGCCGCAACCCGAACGGCCGCAAACGGTCCACCACGGCCGACCGCAAGGCCGCGCTGTGCTCCCCAATGCCGCCGGTGAATACCAGCAGGTCGAGGCCGGCGAGGGAAACTGTCAGGGCCGCCACCTGTTTGGCGACCGCGGCGGCAAACATCGAGAAAGCCAGAACCGCATCGGCGTCGCCCCCGCGCATGGCCGCTTCCATCTGCTGCATATCGCCGCTGCCGCCGGAGATGGCGGCCAGGCCGGACCGGTGGTCCACCTCGGTTTCCAGCGCATTCGGGGACAAGCGCCCCTGACGAGCCATAAAAATCAGCGCGCCGGGGTCCAGGTCGCCCGTGCGGGTCGCCATGGGAATGCCCCCGGTCGGAGTCATCCCCATGGTGGTATCGACCGAGACCCCGCGCAACGCGGCGCACAGGCTCGACCCCGAGCCCAGGTGCGCCATCACGATCCGGTCCGGGAGTCGGCCCGGCTCCGCGCGCAGCTGCGCGATCACCGATTCATAGGAAAGCCCGTGAAACCCATACCGCTGGACGCCAACCTCCGCCCATGCGCGCGCGATCGGAAGCCGCCTTGCGACCGGCGGCATAGCCCGATGAAAGGTCGTGTCGAAGCAAGCGACCTGCGGCGTTCCCGGATAGTGTTTTGAAGCCTGCTCGACCAGCCGCAGTGCGCCGGGCAGGTGCAGTGGGGCGAACTGGATCGCGCCGCGAAGCCCGGCGAGCACCTCCGGGGTAATCACAACGGGCTCCAGCAGCCGCGGCCCACCGTGCACGATCCGGTGGCCGATCGCCGACGGGGCGGTGTCGGCGTGCTCGCGGAGAGCGACGGCGACGGCGGCGAGCGCTTCCTCTTGCGACTGCAGAGAATGAGTCTTGGAAATCAGTTCCCGGCCGGCAGCGTCATGGAGCTGGAGCCGGCCCCCTCCCTGGCCGATGCCGCCGGCCTGCGCGGTTACGAGGGCCCGCTCGCCGGCGAAGTTTGCGCCTTGATCCGCGGCAAACAGCCCGGCCTTAAGCGATGAAGAACCGGAGTTCAGCACCAAAATCGCGCTCACTCGTTGTCTCCGCCGGTTTGCGCCTTCGATTTGGCTGCCTCGCTGTTCCGCCCGCCGCTCCCGGTCCACTCCCAGTTCCGCACCTCGGGCATGTCCTCGCCGTGCTCGGATACGTACAGTTTGTGCTCCTGAATCTTCTCCGAATGGAGCTGCTCGGCTTCGGCGACATGCGCGGCCAGCTTGGGGGTGCGCTGCACGGCGTCGAGCACCAGCGTGAAGCGGTCGATGTGGTTCAGCACGCACATGTCGAACGGGCTGGTTGTGGTGCCCTCCTCGCGGAAGCCGTGAACGTGAAAATTCCGTTCGTTGGCGCGCCCGTTGACGAGCGAGTGGATCAGCGCCGGGTAGCCGTGGTAGTTGAAGATCACGGGCTTGTCCTTGGTAAACAGCCGGTCGAAATCCTCGTTGTGAATGCCGTGCGGGTGTTCGCTGGGCCGCTGCAGGGTGAACAGGTCGACCACATTGACCACGCGCACGCGGAGATCCGGATAGCGCTCGCGCAGGATGGAAACCGCGGCCAGGCACTCCAGCGTCGGCACGTCGCCGGCGCAGGCCATCACCAGGTCGCAGTCCTCGCTCGGCAGTCCGCCGCCGTCCGGGCCATTGCTGCCGTCGCTCGAAGCCCAGGCCCACACGCCCAGGCCCGCGGTGCAGTGCCGCACGGCTTCGTCCATGCCCAGCCACACGGGCGCCGGCTGCTTGCCCGCGATGATCAGGTTGACGTAGTCGCGGGAGCGCAGGCAGTGGTTCGCGACCGAGAGCAGGCAGTTCGCGTCGGGGGCGAGATAGATCCGCACCACCTCCGCTTTCTTGTTCGCGACGTGGTCGATAAACCCCGGATCCTGGTGCGAGAAACCGTTGTGGTCCTGCCGCCACACGTGCGAGCTGAGCAGGTAGTTGAGCGAGGCGATGGGCTTGCGCCAGGGCAGGTCGCGACACACCTTCAGCCACTTGGCGTGCTGGTTGAACATGGAGTCGATGATGTGGATAAATGCCTCGTAGCAGGAGAAAAGCCCGTGGCGGCCGGTCAGCAGGTACCCCTCCAGCCAGCCCTCGCACAGGTGTTCGCTCAACACCTCCATCACGCGGCCGTCGATGGCCAGGTTCTCGTCCACATCCTCGTAAATTTCGTCCCAGCGCTTGGGCGAGGCTTCGTAGATCGCCTCCAGCCGGTTTGAAGCCGTTTCATCCGGCCCGAACACGCGGAAGTTGCGCGCTTCGAGGTTGGCCCGCATGACGTCGCGCAGGTAGCCGCCGAGTACTCGGGTGGCCTCGGCCTGGGTTTTGCCGGGCTGGTCCACCTTGACTCCGTAGCGCTCAAAGGACGGCATTTCCAGCGGCTCCAGCAGCAGGCCGCCATTGGCGTGCTGGTTCATGCCCATGCGCAGCTTGCCCTTGGGCGCGATATCGGCGTACTCCTTGCGGAAGTGACCTTTCTCGTCGAACAGCTCCTCCGGCTTGTACGAGCGCATCCACTCTTCCAGCTGCCGCAGGTGGTCGGGGTTGGTCTTGACGCCCTCGAGCGGGACCTGATGAGCGCGCCAGGTGCCTTCCACCTGTTTGCCGTCGACAAACTTCGGCCCCGTCCAGCCTTTGGGGCTGCGAAAAATAATCATCGGCCAGCGCGGGCGCTTGGCCGCGACCTCGGGGTCCGTGCCTTCGCGCGCGTTCTTCTGGATCTCCCGGATGCGCGCGTACACCTGGTCCAGCGCCGCGGCCATGGCCCGGTGCATGGGCATCGGCTCGTCGCCGGAGACGATCACGGGCTCGTATCCATACCCGTGGAACAGGTCGACGAGTTCCTCTTCGGGAATACGCGCCAGCACGGTCGGGTTCGCGATCTTGTAGCCGTTCAGGTGCAAAATCGGCAGCACCGCGCCATCCGTTTTCGGATTCAGGAATTTGTTCGAGTGCCAGCTCGCCGCCGCGGGCCCGGTCTCCGCTTCGCCGTCGCCCACCACGCAGGCCACGATCAGGTCCGGGTTGTCGAACGCCGCCCCGTATGCGTGGAGCAGGGAATAGCCCAGCTCGCCGCCTTCGTGGATGGACCCCGGCGTCTCCGGCGCGGCGTGCGAAGGGATGCCGTAGGGCCAGGAAAACTGCCGAAACAGCCGTTTGAGGCCGTCCCGATCCTGCTCGATGTTGGGGTAAACCTCGGTGTAGGTGCCTTCGAGGTAATCCTGCGCCACAAACCCCGGGCCGCCGTGCCCCGGCCCCATGACGAACATCATGTCGACCGAATGCTCACAGATAATGCGGTTCAGGTGCGTGTAGATGAAATTGAGCCCGGTGGTGGTGCCCCAGTGGCCCAGCAGGCGCGGCTTGATATCGTCCGGCGTGAGCGGGCGCTCCAGCAGCGGGTTGTCCTGCAGATAGATCTGGCCCACGGTCAGGTAGTTGGAGGCGCGCCAGTAGGCGTGCATTTTGTCGAGCAGGCCTTCGCTGAGTTCCGGCATTGCTGGTTCCTTTCACCCTCCCGGCGATCCCGAGCGCCGTAGCGGGTATCAGGGAGAAGGGATGCTGGATAGCGCCGTCGCGGCCGCTTTCACGGACCCGAAAGCCGCCACAAGCGGTCGCATAGAACCAGCGAGCTCCGTGGCGCCTCGGGTAGGACCCGCCCTAAGCGGGTCCCAACTCGTTCGGCCGAAGCCCAAGACCTACCGAGGAGACTGCTTTCAGGCGCGTCCGCAAGACCGGTCGGGCCCTCACGGATTCGGTTGGCTGCCCCGCACTCCTCGGCCTGTGGAAATTGTAAAGACAGCTGTTGCCATTTTTTTGTTAGGTATAAAATTCGTCCTATTCAGATCGGGTTTCGCTTTGATTCCACCGTTCCAGGAGGAGTTATGGCACGTTTCGCATACGCCGCTATCCTCTCTCTCACGTTGTTTTTTGAGACAAGTTGCCCTCAGCTAGCCACGGCGCAGGCGCCGAATCGGCCTGGCTGCACCCTTATCAGTGACAATTGCGTCTCCAACAACACGTGCACGTATGGTCGCAATTCCTATGAATACGACTGCGAGGGCGTGTTCACTTTTAGCTCGGGACCCTGCTGCCTCGGCCCTATAAGCGAGGCAAGCCTCTCAAATGAAACTCTGAACAAATACGATGCCGCATGTCATCCTGAGGAGCTACAGGGCTTGGCCCCAAAAGGAGGCGAAGGACCTGCTTTTGCTCCCTTTCGGGAAAAGCAGGTTCTTCGCTTCGCTCAGGATAAGTCTTACTGAGATTCCCTAACCCAAGTTCCTCTTCTTGAACATTTGAGCTTTCAGTCCAATCCGGCTTTGAACAGAAATGGAGGCTAGTATGAGCAATGGCGCTAGATACGTGTTGTTGGCCTGTATGGCTGCCGTGCCCGCATGTGCCAGCGCACAGTGGATACCCGTAACGGCAAACAAGGTCGAGACGACTACCGTGACAAACACCTCGACGCAGGCTGTCAGCGCATCCGTGAAGAACAGTAAGTTCTATCGCGATGCCGCCGGCTCGCAACTTACGCTGACCGATGTGTCTTCTCCAGACGACGCTTCAAAACACCAGGTCGCCGTGCTGCTCGACAATCGCCGGTTGAGTCTTTACAAGCTGAACTATGCGGCGAAGACAGCCGTCGAGCAGGGCCGCAATATGTCCCCTCGGATGCCGGTCGCGCCGGACCAGCGAGAAAAAAACGCAATCGGTCATGAGGTAATCGAGGGACTGGATTGCGCAATCGTTCCCGTGTACGCCAACAATAATGATGGTAAGCTGACCACTATTGGAAGAAACTGGGTGTTTCTCCCGGCCGACTTGACGGTCAAGAGCGATGTGGTGTTGAGGCAGCCGGGCTTCGACACGCGGATCGCGTGGCAGCTCACAAATATCACGTTGAACGCGACATCCGACCCTGATCTTTTTCAAGTTCCAGGTGATTTCAGACTGAAGGAATCGCCGGCCGGCGTGCCGTAGTACCGACGCGGATTTATCCGGCTGAGAATACATGCGTCGGTCGCGACCGCCCGCGTCGCGCTCGAAAGCCCGAGTGTCGGTGTGTTAAATTGACCGTAGGCCGGAGAGATGGCAGAGTGGTTGAATGTACCGTCTTGGAAAGGCGGCGTACTCGAAAGGGTACCCAGGGTTCGAATCCCTGTCTCTCCGCCACAGATAGGTCCCAGGGCATCTCCCAACATCCATGCCAAAGCATAAAAGGCCCGTAAACCGCGGGCCTTTCATCTTTCTGGGCTCCATACGGTACGCTGCAAGCCGACTCCGGGCGCGGGTATATCTGCGCGTATGGCTCCTAGAAATTGCGGGTATATCGCCAAAGTGCGGGTATCCGGCTCTGGAGGCAGCCATGGAGTTGACGACTCTGCAAGTAAAGCAACTGAAGCCACGCCAAAAAGCGTACAAGGCAAAGGACGGCGGGGGACTTCTATCTATCGGTCATGCCCAGCGGAGGCAAGCTCTAGCGCTGGGACGACCGGTTCGGCGGCAAGCCCAAGGCAATGTCGCTAGGGAGCTTCACCAAGGTTGCGGTGGCGGAGGCTCGGGAAAGGCGCCTTTCCCGAGCGCAAGCTGCCGGGCTACCGGGGTAGACCCCGATGGCGCCCCGCAAGGAACAGAAGCTCGCGGCGAAGTCCGCCGAGACCGGCTCGTTTCGCCGGCGTCGCGCGCCTGGGGTGGGAGCACTGGAAGGCGGACCAAAGCGAGCGTCACGCCGCGACGACGTGGGAGCCGGGTCCAGGCGAACTTGCTGCCGAAGCTGGGCTACAAGGGCCGCCAAACCGGACACGGCTTTCGCGGGCTCGCGTCTACCTTTCTGCATGAACGGGGTTACGAGCATGAGCACATCGGAGCCGAACGTCGCACTGTGATCCATCGAAGGATCGACATATTCCGCCTGTCGCTGTAGAGAGTTCCAGCGGTAGGCTGATGTGCAAATCAACGGAGGCTTACGATGCCGCATGTCGACCTACCTGCAGGACTGCAGGGCATACGGGTTGCATGGCCTTTCGTCCAGAGACGGCAAAGCCGGTGAACGAAATGGCATAGGCGCTGCTGTACGCGCCAAACCTATTGCTTCGCCATCACACCTGACTCAGCGTGAGTAGGCCGCCCGCTTTACCGCGCGGCCGCTGCGAGCAAGCCCTCGCGGGAAGCCGTCGTCGAGGGCCCCTGGGCTTTCCACAAAACGCGGCCGGTCCGGTCCACGAGCACGGCCGCGACCAGGCGCGTGTTTTCGGACAAACCTAGCGCGTGTCGCAGCGCGGCTCGGTCCGTGTACAGCGGCACGGTCCAGTGCAGCAGTTCCGGGTCCGTTTCCGCGTTGCGCAGAGAGCTCGAGTCCCACCATCGGGAAAGCGCGTTCTCTGGGGGGCTTACCGGCATGCGGTACACCCGGTCGTCTGGATAGGTGTGCTCGAGCGCCTGCGCCACGGCCGTCCAGGTGTCGATCTGCGGCCCTTGGTCGCGCGCCCAGGAAAGCAGCAGCAGGTTGCGCCGGCCTTCCAGCTGCGCGGGCATCGCAATGGGCGTTTTATCGAGCGCCTGCGCGGAGATGGGCGGCAGCACACTCGCGGCGGGCGACGCGCTTGCCTGCGCTGCAGCGGTCGCCGGGCCTGCGCCGCGTGCCGGAAACGAGCCCAGCGCGCAAACCAGCGCCGCAAGCCCGCACAACCGAAAAGTGAGCATCTTTCGGCATACTATCAGCGCTTTTCCCGCTTTTGTTCGCGCTCCCGCAATACTTCCGAGCCCAGCTCGGCGCTCCGGTAGAATCGAAGAAAAGGAACTCAGCATGGCCCAGCGCATCACGCAAGCCGCCCGGCGGAACTTTACGCCCGAGGACCGATCCCTCCAGCCCATCGCCGCCAAGGTTGAAGCCGGCGAGCGACTGGGTTTCGCGGACGGCGTCGCCCTGTACCGCTCCCCCGACATCCTGAGCATCGGCTGGCTGGCCAATCAGGTGCGTGAACGCCTCCACGGCGACCTGGCCTACTTCAACGTGAACCGCCATATCAACCCCACCAATGTGTGCGTCGCCTCCTGCCGTCTGTGCGCGTTCGGGCGCAAAAAAGGCGCGCAAGGCACCTACACCATGGCGCTGAAAGAGGCCTGGGCCACAGCCGCCGAGGGCTACACCGAGGCGGTCACCGAGTTCCACATCGTGGGCGGCCTCCATCCCGACTTGCCGCTTGAATACTTCCTCGATTTGGTCGTCGGTCTCAAGGAGCGGTTTCCGCTGGTGCATATCAAGGCCTTCACCATGGTCGAGATCGCGTTTCTGGCAAAGCGCGCCAAGCTTTCCATCCGGCAGGTGCTCGAACGTGTGCGGGCAGCGGGGGTCGACTCGCTACCCGGCGGCGGCGCGGAAATCTTCGCCGACCGGGTGCGCTCCATCATTTGCGACCACAAAATCGACGGGAATGAGTGGCTCGAAACCGCCGAAATCGCCCACGGGCTGGGCCTGCGCTCCAACGCAACCATGCTTTACGGACACGTGGAAAACGACGAGGATCGGGTCGACCACATGCTGCGATTGCGCGCCGTGCAGGACCGCACCGGCGGCTTCCAAACCTTTATCCCGCTCGCCTTCCACCCGGACAACACGGCGCTCGACCACCTGCCCCGGTCCACAGGGTTCGCCGATATTAAGCAGATCGCCGTCGGCCGGCTGATGCTGGACAACTTCCCCCACATCAAGAGCTACTGGCAGATGGTCTCGCCCAAGATCGCACAAATCGCGCTCCGGTTCGGGGCGGATGATATCGACGGTACGGTGATCGAAGAGAAAATCTACCACGACGCCGGCGCGACCACCCCGCAAGGTATGCGCCGCGAGGAGCTTATACGCCTGATCAAAGCCGCGGGGCGAGTTCCGTTTGAGCGCGATACCCTGTACCGCGCTGTTACGCGGATAGAGGACACTTTTACAGTCGCTGTCTAACTTTTGGGGAGTTCCTGGAAGTACTGTTGCAGGGTTCGCGGCTCCCGGCCCAGGATCGCGCGGAGCACCAGAGCGTTGCCGCCAGGAAAGCCGTACTGGTCGTAGTCCGCGTACATGCGCTGCAGACCGTCGCGGACCGGCCCTGCCGGAAGTTGTGTCGCTGCTGACCACTCGTCGAAGGACAGCTCTCCGGCTTCGATGGTGCGCCGCAAAGCCTCGCTCATCAGTGCGGCGACTTCCACACGGTTGTACATTCCGGGAGCGCTCAGCTCAAAGGTGCCATAGCTCAACTTGTCGCCCGTGGCCGCCAGCGCCGCTGCCTCCGCCACATCGCGATAGTCGACATAGGATGCCTTTTTCTCTTTCGAGTAGGGAAGCGCGAAGCGGCTCTTCTCGACGATGGTCTTCCAGCTGCCCTCGACATTCTGCATGAACATCGTCGGCTGCAGGACTGTAAAATCCATCCCGGACTCGTACAGCGCTTCCTCGACCGGTTGTTTGGCCGAGTGATTGCGCATTTTGGCGATGGACGGATGGATCACGCCCGAAAAAATGAACTTGTGCACTCCCGTGGCTTTCGCGGCTTCGACCATGGCGACGCCCATCTCCGCTTCGTCGGGGGCAAAAGCGGGATTGATGTGGAACACGGCATCGACGCCCTCGGCTGCCCGGCGCAGGCTTGCGGCATCGTTCAAATCGCCGATGGCGGTCTCCGCCGCGCCCTGGTGCTGGGCCTGCTCTGCCTTGCTGCCATCCCGGACAAGCGCGCGCACAATGGCGCCTCGTTTGGTCAGTTCGGGAACAACAAGGCCGGCGAATTTGCCTGTGGCGCCCACCATGAGAACTTTCATCGCGCTGCCTCCGATACTGGGTAAGAGCGCAGCGGTTCTCCCCCCGGTTGCTCGAGCGAGCCGCGGCTGAGCTCGGGAGGACCCCGCCCGGTTCGCCGTTCAGGCGGTACGCGGCTTCTTCATCTGCTTTTCCGCGCGTAGCGCGCGGCGCTGGCCACCAGAAGCAGGGCAAGGCCGGCAAACAGCACGGGGCCGCCCCAGCGAGCCGGCAATCCAATGTGCGGCAGCGCCAGCCCGGAAACCAGCAACCACAATACGATCGCCGCGGCGAATCGGCCGTCATCGACGAACAGCCCCCAGATCTCTCGCGCCACGGTTCTGAGCCGGTTCATCGCACGCCCTCTCGGCTTTCGAGCCCGACCCGTTCCCGGCAAAGCGCAACCGTGAGCAGGGCCACGGCCAGGTACGCGGCGACCAGGCCGAGGAGCGACCAATCCTCTCCCGGCCATGGAAAGCCCAGCCCTTCGCCTACCCAGAACGTTCCGAACGTAGACAAAAGCACGCCCACAGCAAACTTCAGGGTGTTTTCAGGCACCGCGCTCAGCGGCCTGTGCAAGGCGAAGCCCAAAGCGGTGACGACCAGCAAAGCCGCCACTGCCCCCGAGGCAGCCGGCAGCAGCAATCCCACGCCCCCGGCACCGACTGCGATCACAATGAACACGACCTCGGCGCCTTCCAACATCGTGATCTGAAACGCCGCGGCGAAGGCAATCCGGCTCCAGCCGCGCGCCGCTCCAGCGCCGCCCAGCGCCGCCGTTTGCTTGTTGAAAGCCGCTTGCTCGTCGTGCAATGCGATTCTTCCCGCCGCGCGGAGAATCGCCTTGCGCAGCCAGCGCAAGCCGAACAGCAGCAGCAAAGCCCCGACAACGACCTGCATCGCGCCCAGCGGGACGCGCGTGAGCGCCTTGCCCAGCAGCACGCACAGCGCCGCCAAGACCGCAAGCGCCGCCCCAGCGCCCCCCAGCGCGCCGCTCCAGCCCCGCACGCTCCCGACCGCCAGCACCACCGTGAGCGCCTCGACGCACTCCACCAACGAGGCGAGAAAGGCAGCCAGAAAGGAAGGACCGCCATGTGCCCACTCGACCTGCATCGATTCTTGTCCCCCGTCTCACGGCTGCCGCGATCGTATTGTCCACGGGTCGCTTTCCCTTAAC
>CAXTRW010000023.1:0-23399 GCA_964246765.1 uncultured Acidobacteriaceae bacterium
CGGCAACGGCGAGCTATACATGGAGAAGTTCATCGAACGGCCGCGGCATATTGAGTTTCAGGTGCTGGCGGATGAGCACGGCAATGTGCTGTCGCTGGGGGAGCGGGAGTGCTCGATCCAGCGGCGGCACCAGAAGCTGATCGAGGAAGCGCCGTCGCTGCAGGTCACGCCCAAAATGCGCGAGGACATTGGGAAGACCATCCGCAAGTCGCTCATCGAGGTGGGCTACCAAAACGCGGGAACGATCGAGTTCCTGATGGACGAGGATGGGAAGCTGTACTTCATCGAGATGAACACGCGGATCCAGGTGGAGCACCCGGTGACCGAGATGATCACGGGGGTGGACCTGGTGAAGGCGCAGCTGCGGGTGGCGGCAGGGGAGAAGCTCGCGTTGATTGTTCCCGATCCGATCGCGATCAACGGGCATGCGATTGAGTGCCGGATCAATGCCGAGCACCCGGAAAAGTTCACGCCGTCGGCGGGGCGGATTACGGCGTGGAACCTGCCTGGGGGCAACGGGGTTCGGGTGGATACGGCGCAGTATGCGGAGGGCGTGGTGCCGCCGTACTACGACTCGCTGATCGCGAAGCTGGTGGTCCACGGCAAGGACCGGCCCGAGGCGATCGCGCGGATGGAGCGGGCGCTGGAGATGTTTGTGGTGGAGGGGATCCACACCACAATCCCGCTGCACCGGCGGATTTTCGCGGACGCGGAGTTTCGCCGAGGTGAGTTCGATACCAAGTTTATGGAGCGGTTTTTTGAGCGGGAAAAGGAACGGCGGGAGCGGGGCGGTCACTTCCTTTCCAAGAGCGAATAATCGCCGCTTGACGTCATGGGTGATACCATAGGGGCGTGCGGATCGTGCTGGATACCGCGTCGCTGATCACTGCTTTACGATCGAGAAGTGGTGCCGCCGCAGAGCTCTTGCGTCTGGTCCTGCTCGGGAAGGTAACGCTGCTGATGGATTACAAGCTCGGTGCCGAGTACCGCGATGTCGCGCTGCGGGTAGAACATCGCGAAGCTTCCGGCCTGAGCTCTGACGATGTGCTCCAGCTTATTTCGACCCTCGAAGAAGTTGCGGAGCCAGTGCTGGTTTTGAGCAAAGTTCGGCCCTTGTCTCCCGATCCGGACGACGATATGGTGCTGGATCTCGCAATGAATGGACAGGCGGATGCTGTTGTTAAGCAAAACGCGAAACACTTTCGTGCGCCCGCGAAGCGATTCGGCATCGCTGTGCTTTCGCCCGCCGAGGTGCTTCGCCTGCAAATGAAGGAAGGTGGTTATGCCGAGTGAGCCGCGCCGGGAGGCAACCCCCAAGTTCCCGCTGCGCCTGATGCCTTCAGTGCGGCGGAGCGCTGAGCTGTTTTCTGAGCGGGAAGGCGTTTCCCTCAATCAGTTTATTAATGTCGCCGTTGCTGAAAAGTTGGCGCATTTGGAGCATGAGGAGTGGGTTCGCAGGCGGAAGCGGCCGACAGAGCAGTCCATTGAAAAGGCGCTTCGCGTGCTTGACGGCGCGGGCAGCGAAGCTCCCGCGATCGGGGATGAGATACCGGAAGGATACCGCGGCAGGCGCGTTTCGGTCAGTACCGGGGCGAGCGCAAAGCGCAGCAGGGTTTAGTCCCGCGGGAAAGCTGCTCACAAGATATTCACCGCGCGCGCGGCGAGCAGCGCGATGGTGACGAGCGAAATACCGGCCTGCACCATCATCAATCCCTTGGCCCAGCGGGACAGCACGGGCGCGTCCGTGGGCGAAAACGCGGTGCTCGTGTTGAACGCCAGAAACAGGTAGTCCACAAAGCGCGGTGTCCAGCCCCGTGCCGCGGTTTGCGCCGGGTTCATAGTCATCTGCGGGAACAGAAAAGCGCCTTCGGTGTGCGCGTCGCGCAGATCGCGGGCGTGGGGGCCGCCTGCGTCCAGTCGCCAATACCAGGACGCGAATACCAGGACGTTGCTCGCCCACAGCACGGAGGCGACCTCGAGCATTTCGCGGGGCGGGAGCGTGTGGCGCAGCAGGGACCGCACCAGCACGGCGAGCGAGCAGAGCAGCGCCAGCGTGAGGATCCCGTTGAGCGCGTAGCCGAAGATCTGGTTGAGCCCATGCTTGCCGCGCCGCCTGGCCAGTACCGCCGGGACTGCGAGCAGGGCGATGACGAGCAGCAGCAGCCAGCGGGGCCCGAGCCGGATCTGGTTCGGCAGCGCGAGGGCGAGCGCGCCGATGGCAAACGAGGCGAGGATGGCGGGCCAGCGGGGTTCGAAGTTGGTACTGCGGGCGGGGGGCATCTGCGAGACCGATAGTAGCCGGGCTGGGCCGCGAGCGCCAGACCCGGGTTTACAGTCGAGGCATGCGTTTCAGCCTGCCGCCCTTGTACCCCATCCTCGACGAGCGCTTTTTCCCGGAGGGCGATTTGGCGCGCGGGGCTTTTCTGGACCGGACGGTGCGGGAGCTGGCCGACGCGGGCGTGACCCTGCTGCAGCTGAGGGAAAAAACCGGCGGCCGTGAGCAGTGCGTGCGCGATGCGGCCACGGTGCGCCGGGCCGCTGGCGGCGGCATGCGCCTGATCCTGAACGATCGGGCCGATCTGGTGCGGGAAACGGGGTTCGACGGGGTACACCTGGGCCAGGGCGATCTCGCGGTGCGGGCCGCGCGCATGCAGCTTGGGCCGGAGTGCGTCATCGGGCTTTCCACGCACACCGCGCGGCAGGTGGAGGACGGCAACTCGACGAGCGCGGATTACCTGGCGACCGGGCCCGTGTTCGCGACCGCGAGCAAGGCCGACGCGGAGCCGGTGATCGGGTTGGAGGGGGTGCGTGCGGCGCGCCGAAGCACGACCAAGCCTTTGGTGGCCATCGGCGGCATTACCGGCGCCCATGCGGCCGCGGTGTGGGAGGCGGGCGCGGACTCGGTTGCGGTGATCGGAGCGTTATGGAGCCCGGAAAGCACGCCCGGCGCGATCGCCCGAGACATTCTCCGGCTTTTCCGGTAGAACACTGAGTAACGTGACGACGACCGCGCCCGCAGCGCCCCCCAATCCAGTCAACGAACCCATGGTGAAGGGCCTGGGCCTTTTTTCCTCGACCGCCATTGTGATCGGGTCGATGGTCGGGTCCGGGATTTTCATCGTTTCCGCCGATATCGCGCGGCTGACCGGCTCGCCCGCGTTGCTGATCGGCGCGTGGGTGATTACGGCGGTCATGACCATCATCGGAGCGCTCTCTTATGGCGAGCTGGCCGCGATGATGCCCCGCGCGGGCGGCCAATACGTGTACCTGCGCGAGGCGCTGGGGCCCATGTGGGGCTTTCTGTTCGGCTGGACTTTATTTCTCGTGATCCAAACCGGGACGATCGCGGCGGTGGGCGTGGCATTTGGCAAGTTTCTGGGCGTGTTTTTCCCCTCGGTCTCGTCCTCGCACTGGCTGCTGCGCCTGGGCCACGTGCCCGCCGTGCGCATAGGCCCGATGACGCTCGGCAACATGGACCTGGGGCTGAACACGGCGAATCTCGCGGGCGTCCTGATTGTGATCCTGTTGACAGTCGTGAACTTATTCGGCGTGCGGCTGGGCGCGCTGGTGCAGAACGTGTTTACCACCGCGAAAACACTCGCCCTGCTCGCGCTGGTGGGCTTCGGCGTGGTGCTGGGCCGCAACCCGGGCGCGATGGCCGCGAACTTCGGCCATGGTCACTTCTGGGCCGGCGCGGGCTGGCACACGCTGCACCCGCTGGCCACAGGCGGCAGCGTCGCGCTGGTCGGCCTGGTCACGATGCTCGCGGTGGTTCAGACCGGCTCGCTTTTCTCGGCCGACGCGTGGAACAACATCACCTTTACCGCGGGCGAGGTCCGCAACCCCAGCCGCAACCTGCCGCTCTCGCTGGTGCTGGGCACGGGCCTGGTGCTCGCGCTGTACCTCCTGTCTAACTTTGTGTACCTGTTCGCGCTGCCGCTGCACGGCGACCCGCACGGTGCGACCGCCTTCGCGCGCGGCATCCAGTACGCGAGCGAAGACCGGGTCGCGACCGCCGTGCTGCAGCAGATCTTTCACTCCTGGGGCGGCTACCTGATGGCCGGGGCCATCCTGATCTCGACCTTCGGCTGCGCGAACGGGATGATCCTCGCGGGCTCGCGCGTGTACTACGCGATGAGCCGGGACGGGCTTTTTTTCAAGGCCACCGGCCGCCTGCACCCGCGCTACAAGACACCGGTCGCCTCCCTCGCGCTCCAGGCCGTGTGGACGTGCCTTTTGTGCATTTCCGGCTCCTACGGGCAGCTGCTGGACTACATCATCTGCGCGGAGCTGGTGTTTTATATCCTGACCATCGCGAGCCTGTTCGTGCTGCGCCGCACCCGGCCCGACGCGCCGCGGCCGTACCGCGCGTTCGGCTACCCGGTGCTGCCCGCGCTGTATATCGTGATGGCCGCGACGATCTGTTACACGCTGCTGCGCTACAAACCGCAGTACACCTGGCCGGGGCTGTTTCTGGTGCTGCTGGGTGTGCCGGTGTACCTGTTTTGGTCGCGCGCCTCGGCCCGTTCGGCCGCTTAACTTTTTCACTCTGAAGGGACCTTTCGCGCATGGCGAACCTGCTAGCAACCAAACCGATGTCGTCGCTTCGCGAGGAGGCCAGCGAGGAAGGCCAGCACACGCTCCGGCGCTCGCTCGGCGCGCTCAACCTGACCACGCTTGGGATCGGCGCCATCGTCGGCGCGGGCATTTTTGTGCTTACCGGCCACGCGGCGGCGGCGAACGCCGGGCCGGCCATCGCGCTCTCGTTCGTGCTGGCCGGCATCACCTGCGCTTTTGCGGGGCTCTGCTATGCCGAGTTCGCCTCGATCATCCCCATCGCCGGCTCGGCTTATACCTACGGCTACGCGACCCTGGGCGAGTTCGTCGCCTGGATCATCGGCTGGGACCTAGTGCTTGAGTACGCCTTCGGCGCGGCCACGGTCGCGAGCGGCTGGTCGGGGTACTTCCTCAGCCTGCTGGAGCAGCTGCACCTCACCCCATCGCCCGCGTTGGCGCGCTTCACCACGGTGTACGGCAACCCGCTGTACCTGTGGCATGGGCGCTGGCAGCCGCTGGATGCGTTGCCGCCCGGCGCGGACCTCGCCGGCCTGACGCACGTGACAGGCGTGTTCAACCTGGTCGCATTTTTGATCATCGCTGTGGTCACCACGGTGCTGGTGATCGGCATAAAGGAGTCGGCCAATCTCAACTCCGCCATCGTGATTATCAAGCTGGGGATTGTGGGCGTGTTCGTGGTGCTCGGGGCGTTGTTCCTGCTGGCGCACCCGCATGTTGCAGCGCGCAACTGGCACCCGTTTATCCCGCCGAACCAGGGGCCCGGGCGCTACGGGCTGTCCGGCATCGCGGCCGGGGCGGCTTCGGTGTTTTTCGCGTATATCGGCTTCGACGCCGTGTCGACGGCCGCGCAGGAGGCCAAGAATCCTCGCCGCGACATGCCCATCGGCATCCTGGGCTCGCTGGTTTTCTGCACCATCCTGTACATCGTCGTGTCTCTGGTGCTCACGGGGCTGGTCGACTATCGGCAGCTCAACGTGGCCGAGCCGGTCGCGGTCGGCATCGACGTAACGGGCGTGGTGTGGGGCTCGCTGCTGGTCAAGATCGGCGCGGTTTTCGGGCTGTTTACGGTCATGCTGGTGATGCTGCTGGGCCAGTCGCGCGTGTTTTTCTCCATGTCCAAGGACGGCCTGCTGCCCCGGTGGGCGTCCGAGATCCACCCGCGCTTCCGCACCCCATGG
Organism: uncultured Acidobacteriaceae bacterium; assembly: GCA_964246765.1. Lineage (GTDB taxonomy): Bacteria > Acidobacteriota > Terriglobia > Terriglobales > Acidobacteriaceae > EB88. The sequence goes on from CAXTRW010000023.1 coordinate 5,757, forward strand.
ATTTCCAACATCGTGGTCGGCACGATCGTCGCGTTTCTGCCCGCGCTTTTGCCCATCGGCAAGCTGTCGGAACTCGTCAACATGGGCACGCTGCTCGCGTTTGCGATCGTTTCAGCAGGGGTGTGGATTCTGCGGGTGCGCCAGCCTGAGCTGACGCGCCCTTTCCGGACGCCGCTGGTGCCGCTGGTTCCGATTCTAGGCATCGTGAGCGCGTTTTACCTCATGTTCAACCTGCCGGCGCTGACCTGGGAGGTGGTCGGAATCTGGCTTGTGATCGGGCTGGGAATTTACTTCGGTTACTCCGTCCGGCACAGCGTGGTGCAGAAACTGCCTCAGGAGCAAACCACCGGACACCGCTGAGTTACGGACGGGGTATTAAGGAAGAACGCAGCAGGGGATTAGACGGATTCGCAGCCGGAAAAACGGCCGATTTACATGGTGAACAGCGAAATAAAGTTTGTCCGCCGGGCCATGGATCATTTCAGGCCGCATCTGTTTGACTGTCAGCGGTACAGTTTCCGGGCTCTTTCGGCTTTGAAACTGTGCGCGCTGCAACCTAACGCGGCCACAAGTTCCAAGGAGGCTCCGCTCGTGCCGAAGAAACTCGTATTCTCCCCGCTCTGCCCTTCTGAAAAGGTCACTGAAGAACAGCTGGCAACTGATGTAGCCGTTCTGGACCTCGACAAAGTCGTCCACCCCGTCAACCGTCGCTCCTTTTTCTCCTCGCTTGCCGCGCTCAGCGCCGCCGCAGCCGCGGCCGGTGTGCTCGGCTCGCCGGCCAAGGCTCGCGCCCAGGCCATCCCCCCGGGGGCCAGCGGGACCCAGATCATCATCGGCGTACTCAACTTTGCGCTCAACCTCGAATACCTGGAAGCCAACCTATACATCGCGGTTTCGGGGGGCACTCCGCTTTCCGACCTGAACTACCAGGGCTTGAGCCTGGGCGGCGGCGCGGCCATCAAGGGCCTACCCGGTAAGCTCAACCTCGATGCCGTCACCATGGCCACGGCGCAAAACCTGGCCAGCGATGAAACCCGGCACATCGGGGTTCTGCGCGCGGCCATCCTCGAGCTGGGCGGCACACCGATCGACCAGCCTGTGCTGGACTACTCGCTGGGCGGCAAGATGTCCATCACCACGCAGGCGCAATTCCTGGCGGTGGCGCGGCAGTTCACCACGGTGGGCAATGCAGCCTACGGCGGCGCCGCGGCGCTGCTGGTTTCAAACCCGACCGTGCTGACCGTGGCCGGGCAGATCCTGGGCGCGGAAGCGCAGCATCTGGGCGGCATCAACGTGCTTTGCGATATGCAGGGCGTGGTTTCGCCGAAGGTCGACTCGGAAGACTACCCGCCGATGCCTCCGAACGAGTACTTCACTCTGACTCCGGACACGCTGCCGGTGGCACAGGGCCCGGCGATCGGGCTGATGCGCACGCCTCAGCAGGTTCTCGGGATCGTTTACGGGGTGACGACCGCGACCAGCTCACCGACACCGCCGGCCGGCGTTACCAAAGGCGGCTTCTTCCCGAACGGCGTCAACGGGTTCGAAAAGTCCACCTAGGGACAGCTCGATTTTCGCCCCCGGCGCAGCGCTCGGCAAGCACGCGCGAGAGCTGAAGGAAACGGAAACGGAACCAGAACCACGGAGAAGGAAACACATGTTGATGCAAACGGAAGAAACACGGCAGGAGTTTGCGATGCCGGCAAAGGCGCGCCTCAATCGGCGGCGGTTTTTGCAGGCCGCCGGCCTAACGGCAGGCGTGGCAACCACGGCGGGGCTGTCTGGCTGCGGCGGCGTGCTGGGGGTGGACCCGGAAGCGGGACCGGCGCCCTCGGCCCAGGACGTGCTCCAGTTCGCCCTCAACCTCGAATATTTTGAGGCGACGTTCTACACCTACATCACCACCGGCAGCGGCATTCCCACCTCCGACCAGGGCCCCAAGCCGGGCGCGGTCAAGGGTGGAGCGCAGATCAACTTCAAGGATCCGAACGTGAAGGCGATCGCGATGCAGCTGGCGGCCGACGAACAGGCGCACGTTCGCCTTCTGCGGGCAGGCCTGCAGTCGGTCGGCGTCACCCCGGTGAGCGCGCCGGCCTTGAACCTGGCGGCGCTGGGCGCGCCGACCGACGATAACAGCTTCCTGGCGCTGGCCCGGATGCTGGAAACCGTCGGAACGAGCGCCTACGAAGGGGGCATCCAGTACTTGGCGGCCTACCCGCAGGCGGTGACCTACGCGGCGCTGATCCACGACGCGGAAGGGCAGCACGAGTCGGCTCTGCGGCAGTTCTGCATCGCCAAGGGCATCCAGTCGTTGCCGGTCGACAAGTACGACCGTCCGCCGACGTTGGGGCCGGACACTATCTTCAATACCAGCACGCTGACCGGGTTGAACACGGCCCGGAATGCGTCGGAGGTGTTGCAGATTGTGTATGGGGCGCCGGGCAAGACCGGGGTTTCCAGCGGCGGGTTCTTCCCGAACGGGCTGAATGGGAACGTCAAGACCACGTAACTGTTTTGACAACACGAAAAAGCCCGGCCTAGGCCGGGCTTTTTTGGTCGGTGGAGTAAGACTTTATGCGTTGGCGGTGGCGCAGAACTCTTGGAACGCGCGCTGGAGCTCGCCGCCGATGGCCTGGGCGGTGTTGGATTCGATGGCGTATCGCTGCATCAGGTACACCAGCTCTCCATCGCGCAGGATGGCGATGGCGGGCGAGGTGGGCGGGTTCGCGCCGAAGTAGCCGCGAGCCTTTTCGGTGGCGTCGCGGTCTTGGCCGGCGAACACGGTGATGGCGTGATCAGGCTTGATGGCGCCCTGCAGTCCGAGCCGGACGCCGGGGCGCATTTTGCCCGCCGCGCAGCCGCAGATGGAGTTGACGACGACCATCGTGGTGCCGGGCCGGGCCAGCGCCTGGTCTACCTCGGAGGCCGTGCGCGCTTCCTCGATGCCGACCCGCGTCAGCTCTTCCCGCATCGGGATGACCATAATCTCTGGATACATAAAAAACTCCTCTCGTGGGGGAGCCGCGTTGCATGCCGCACCCGTGTCACTATTGTAACCGGCGGAAGCCGGGCGGCCGCTGTACCCTTGTAGGACCGATGCTCTCCTGTGTCTCCCCGCAGCAGAATGTGCCCCTCGCGCCCTGGACGACCTTCGGGGTCGGCGGCCCGGCGCGCTGGTTTGCTTCGGTCGCCACGGAGGAGCAGCTGGCGGAGGCTTGCGCGTGGGCGGGCGCGAATGGGCTGCCCTTGTTTGTGCTGGGCGGCGGCAGCAACTTGCTGATCGCGGACGGCGGGTTCCCGGGGCTGGTGTTGCACATCGCGCTGCGCGGGATTTCTGTGCGGGACGGGAGTCTGTTTCGGGCCGCGGCGGGGGAGGACTGGGATGCGCTGGTCACGCGATCGGTGCTCGCGGGCTGCGCGGGCATGGAGTGCCTGGCGGGGATTCCCGGCTCGGTGGGCGGGACGCCGGTGCAGAACGTGGGCGCGTATGGGCAGGAGGTCTCGCAGACGGTGGTTTCGGTGCGGTGTTTTGACCGCGCCGGATCGGCTTTCGTGGATTTTTCCGGGCCGGAGTGCGGTTTCGGTTATCGCACCAGCCGTTTCAACGCGGGGCCGGACCGGGGGCGGTACATCGTGACGGCGGTGGAGTTTGGGCTGCAGCCCGGGGGCCCTCCGTCGCTGCGCTACGCCGACCTGCAGCAGCACTTCGCCGGCTGGGTGGGGACGCCGTCCTTGGCTGAGGTCGCCGAGGCTGTGCGGCAAATTCGCAGGTCAAAGGGAATGGTGGTCGACACCGGGATGCCGCTGCTTGCGCGCGACCCCGATACACGCAGCGCGGGTTCGTTTTTCAAGAACCCGATCGTGCCGGAGGCTGTTTTTCAGGCAATCGCGGCTCAGGTTGCGCCCGCGGCTGTGCCTAGGTATCCGGCGCGGGAGGGCGATTGCAAACTGCCGGCAGCGTGGCTGGTGGAGCGGGCCGGGTTCGCGAAGGGGTTTGCGCTGGGCGGGGCGGCGATCTCCTCCAAACACACGCTGGCGCTGACCAACCGGAGCGGGAGCGCGCGCGCGGCGGAGCTGGTGAAGCTGCGTGACTCCGTAGTGGAAGGCGTGGAAGCGCGGTTCGGGGTGCGCCTGGAGCCGGAGCCGGTGCTGGTGGGCGAGCTGTAAAGCACAGTGCGGGTTAACGCTCCGCGAGTTGGCGGAGCAGCTGTGCGCGTTCGCGCGCGAGCATGGCGGCGGGTGGCCCTTGTTCCATTGCTACACCGTCGTCGACGCGAACCACTGTGTCCGCGTGGGTCCAAACTTCGGACGGGTCGTGCGAAACCAGCAGCGTCGCGATGCCGCGAGCTTCCAGGTACGGCTCCAGGGCGTCCCACAGGAGTGCTTTGCGAGGCAGGTCCAGCGCGCTGAACGGCTCATCGAGCAAGAGCAGACGCGGCTGGGGGGCCAGCGCTCGGGCTAGGGCGACTCGCTGACGCTCGCCTCCGGAAAGCCGCGCGGGAATGCGCGCGAGAAGCGGCTCGATCCCGAACAGCTCGGCCAGCTCAAGAACACGGAGGCGTTGCTCCGCGGGCGCGAGTGAGTGGAGGCCGAAGCGCAGGTTGGCTTCCACGGAAAGGTGGGGGAACAGCGCGGGCGTCTGGGTCAGGAAGCCTAGGTCGCGCTGGCCGGGGGAGAGGAAAATGCCCGCGGACGCGTCGTAAAGGACGCTTGAGCCAAGCCGGATGGCGCCGACGCGCGGCTTGTCGAGTCCCGCGATCAGGCGCAGAAGCGTGCTCTTGCCGGCTCCCGACGGACCCCACAGGGCCGCGCGCCGGCCTCCGAGCGTGAATCGGGCGCGGAGGGCGAGCGGACCGGCGGCGTGCTCGAGTTCGACAGTGAGCAGCGGGAGGCTCAACCTAGGCGCTCGCGGCGGTGGGCCTGCTCGCGAAAGCCGTACAACAGCGCCAGCGCGGCAAAGGAGGCGGCGAGCAGCGCCAGCGCGGTGCGGTTGGCCCCGGCGTAATCGAAGCTTTGCACCTGATCGAGCAGCGCGATGGAGAGCGTTCGGGTCGCGCCGGGGATGTCGCCGCCGATCATGAGCACCACGCCGAACTCGCCCACGGTGTGAGCAAAGGCGAGCAGCGCGGAGGCAATCAGCGCGCGTCGGGAAAGCGGCAAAACCACCCGCAGCAGCACGCGAAGGCGGCCCGCGCCGAGCAGCTGGGCGGCTTCCAGCAGCTCCGAAGGGACCTGCGCGAAGCCTCCGACCAGCGGCTGCAGCGCGAACGGCAGGCTGTAAATCAGCGAGCCCACCAGCAGCCCGGAGAAGCAAAACGCCCGCGGATGGCCCAGCAGGCGAGCGGCCGCGCGGCCGAAGCCGGTGCGCGGCCCCAGCAGGACCAGCAGGTAGTAGCCCAGCACCGTGGGGGGCAGCACCAGAGGGACCATGGCCAAAGCCTCCAACAACGGGCGAGCGCGTGAGCGCCCCAGCGCCAGCCACGCCGCCAGAGGGACGGTACAGACCAGCAAGAGCAGGGAAGTGAGTGCGGAAAGGCGCAGGGTGAGAAGAAGGGCCTGGATGTCCATGCGGGGCAGGCTACTGCGGTGGCGCCAGGCCTTTTTGCCGGAGCAGGGAGCGGATGGCGGGCGTCCGCAGGAACTCGAGCAGGCGCGCGGCCGCGGGCGCGTTCTTAGCGTGATTCAGGATGATGGCGCCTTGCAGCAGGGGCTGGTACGTTTCCGGGGGAACGGGCAGGTAGGTCCCGTCGGCATCGAGCCGCGGCGTGAGCGCGCTGGTGAGGGACAGAAAGCCGGCCTCGGCGTTGCCGGAGTCGACGTACTGCGCGGCTTGGGCGATGTTGGCCGCGGTTTTGAGCTTTGGGGCAAGGGTGCTGGTCAGGTGCATCCCTTCGATGGCCTGCTGCGCGGCGCGTCCGTAGGGGGCGGCCTGCGGGTTGGCGATGGCGACGGAGGTGAGCGCCGGATTGCGGAGGATGGCGAAGGAAAGCGGCAGCCCGTGCAGCACGGGGGCGTTTTTGCGGGTCCAAAGAACGAGTGTGCCGCGCGCGTACACGATGGGCTTTCGCTCGTGAGCCAGACCTCGGTCGATGATCTTCTGCGGAAAGCTCGTATCGGCTGCCATGAACAGATCGAACGGCGCTCCGTCGAAGATCTGCTGGCACAGCGTGGCGGAGCTTTGATAGGTGGCCTCGGCCTGGATGCCGGTCTGTTTTTGAAAGACGTCGAGTACCGACGGAAGCACCGGTTGGAGATCGGCGGCGGCGGCGATTCGCAGGGTTTGGGCGCGGCTGCCGAGGGCAAGCAGGCAGAGCAGGAACACCAGCGCGGGGCGAAGCTTCATACGCGCAGCACCATCACTTCCGTGGATTTGATCAGCGCGGCGACCGTTTCCCCAACGCCCAGGCGCAGCTCGCGGGCGGCCTCCGCGGTGATGATGGAAGTGAGGGTCTGGCCGCCGATGGAGATTTTAACCTGCGCGAGCAGACCGTCGAGTTTGACCTCCACCACGCGCCCTACCAGTTGATTGCGTCCGGAAACGGTGCGCATCATCGCGCGGCGCGGGGTTTCGGGCTGCTTTGCCTTGTGCAGCAGCGCGTCCAGCTCGCTTTCGTCGATGCGGTAGTGGCCGCCCGGGGTGCGCGTCGCTTTGATTTTGTCGCGGTACAGCCACTGCTTCATGGTGGGGTACGAGATGCCGAGTCGCAGGGCGGCTTCCCGCGGAGTGAGCTGCTGAGGCATAGACGGTATTGTACGATTTCGCCGGGGTGGCGTTACGATTTCAACAAAAGAACCTTGCCCGCGGGTCTCCATGCCTTCGGTAATGTCGCGCCCTCAGGAAAGCGGATTTTTATGAGCCTGCCGGTGCTAACCTGTGACGGTATGGACGGAACCGTGCGGGAAGTGGTGGCAGTCGCGGGAAAAACTGGGGCGGCCGCCGCGCACGAGCTGGAGTGTACGGGGTGCGGCGCGAAGGTGGCCCCGGGCGCGCTCGGGGGCGACCTTCGATGCCCGTGCGGGGACCTGTACGCGGTTCGCTATCCACAGATGACGGCCCGTGCCGGCCTGAAGGCATCGCTGCTGAACCGCTGGAAAGAGCGACGCCTGAGCTCGGCCGCGATCGACCAGAGCGGGGTCTGGCGGTTTCGCGACCTGCTGCCGATCGTGCGGGATGCGTCAAAGATCGTGACTTTGCGCGAGGGCAATACGCCCCTGTACCACTTGCGGCAGAGCGCCCGCGCGCTGGGGCACGAGCAACTGTACGCCAAGCACCAGGGGCTGAACCCGACCGGATCGTTCAAGGACACGGGCATGACGGCGGCGCTTTCCGTGGCGCATGAAGCGGGTTTTCAATGGGTTGCCTGCGCTTCGACCGGCAATACCTCGGCGGCGATGGCGGCCTATGCGGCGCGCGCAGGCATGCGCTCCGTGGTGCTGATCCCCGAAGGCAAGATCGCCTGGGGCAAGCTGTCGCAGGCCATGGACTACGGCGCCCGTACCTTTCAACTTCGCACCGACTTCGACGGCTGTGTGCGGGTGCTGGCCGAGCTGGTCGGGCGGGCGCCCGTGTTTCTGCTCAACTCTGTGAACCCGTACCGCTTGGAAGGGCAGAAGACGCCCGCTTTTGAGATCGCGGAAGCCATGCAGTGGGAGGTTCCGGACCATGTGATCGTGCCGGGGGGCAATCTCGCCAATGTTTCGGCCCTTGGCAAGGGGTTCGAGGAGCTGATTGCGCTCGGGTTGACTGCCCGTTTGCCGCGCCTTTCGGTGGTGCAGGCCGAGGGCGCGAATCCTTTGTATCGGTTGGTGACCTCAGGGGGCAGCGCGCTCGAAGCCGTACCGGCGCGGACCCGCGCGAGCGCGATACAGATCGGAAATCCGGCGTCCTGGCGCAAAGCGATGCGGGTTTTGCGGGTGACGGGCGGGTTTTGCGAGCAGGTTTCCGAGGCGGAAATCGCGCTTGCCAAGGCGGAGATCGGCCGGGAGGGCCTCGGGTGCGAGCCGGCTTCCGCGGTCACGCTGGCGGGATTTAAAAAGATGCAAGCCGCGGGCAAGATCGCGTCCACCGAGTCCGCGGTGCTGTTTCTGACCGGGCATACTCTTAAGGACTCCGATTACACCATCCAGTACCACCGGGGGGAGCTGCTTTCGGCAGAGGAAATGGGCGACCTCGGCCCGGCGATCGAGGCGACCCAGCGGCCTTCGGAGCCTCTCGATGCAGACGCGGACGCGGTTTTGCGAGCCATGGAGAGGGAAGGACTCGGGGCGTGATTCGGCTCCGCCTGCCCGCGACTTCCGCCAACCTGGGACCCGGCTTCGACTCGGCGGCGCTGGCGCTGGCTTTGTACCTGGAGGTGGATGCGGGGCGCGCCGGTGCGTTTCGGATTGACGCAACCGGCGAGTGCCCGGAAATTTGCGGGGCGCTCGCGGGAAATCTGCTGCTGGAGACCTACCGGCAAACCTGGGCGCGCTACGCGGCGGGCAAGCCCGAACCGCTGGCGCTTACGGTTCGCAATGGGATTCCGCTGGGCATGGGGTGCGGCTCGTCGGCGGCGTCGCGTTTGGCCGGCATCGCGCTTGCCTCGCACTTCGGCGCGCTGGGCTGGGATTGGCGGCGCATGCTCGACGAGGCGGCAGAGCTGGAGCGCCACCCGGACAACGCCGCGGCCTGCTGCCTGGGCGGCTTCGTGGTTTCAGGCTTGGCTGCGGACGCGCGTCGGGTGCGGGCGGTTTCCATCGCGCCGCCCGCGGGGTGGCATGCGCTGCTGGCACTCCCGGAGCGGCCCTTGGCCACAGAAGCCTCGCGGGCGGTGCTGCCGGCGCAGTACGGGCGGGAGGCGATCGTTGAAAACCTCCAGAATCTCGCGTTGCTGACGGCGGCCTTCAGCACGGGCAACGACGAACTGCTTGCCGATGCAACCCGCGACCGGTTGCACCAGCCGTTTCGGGCGGCTGTGTGCCCACTTCTGCCGCGGCTGTTGCCGTTGGCGGGCCAAGGCGGCATCCTGAGTGTGACGTTGAGCGGCGCGGGTTCGGGCGTTTTGCTCCTGCTGCGCGGCAAAGCTGAGGTGGGGGCCGCGAGGGAGCGGGTGCGCGAGGCGGCCGCCGGTGTGGCCATCGCAGCGTTACTGCCGTGCGATTTGGCGCGCGAGCCCGCAGTGTTGCAATCTGGGACGCAAACTCCGTAATTATTACCTAAGTTTGCTTTACACGGAACCGCCCAAGTCCTATGTTGGTGCTCGTGGGCAGCTCTGGGGGAGGGCTGCTCCCGCGCCCGTGGCTTCTGTGAGCACGGGCGCTTTCCTTTGGGCGAAACCGGCTCACGCTGCGACCAAGCGCGGGGCGCCAGCATCTACTTTTTGAGACAGCCCGCATGTGGGCTTGGGGGGAAGACAATGGCAGGTGCAGGCGTTGTGGAAGTGAACGACACCTCGTTTGAAAAGGAAGTTCTCGAGTCCGCGCAGCCGGTCCTGGTGGACTTTTGGGCGGCTTGGTGCGGACCCTGCAAGGCGCTGGCGCCTGTGGTGGATGAGATTGCGCGCGACTTTGGCGGGCAGCTCAAGGTGATGAAGATGGACGTGGACCGCAACTCCGCGACCCCGATGCGGTTCGGGATCCGCGGGATCCCGGCTCTCTTGATCTTCAAGGACGGCAAGCTAGCGGATCAGATTGTCGGCTACGTGCCGAAGGAGCACATTGCGAAGACGGTAAGCAAGGTGATCGCCTCGAGCAGTGTCGCGAACGCCTAAGTTTTTCGCAGGCCGTGAAGGGGCGCTGAGACGAGCGTCCCTTTTTCTTTGGATTGTTGCTCGCCGGGTTGCTCGTCCGGCTCCGAGTCGTCTGCGCGGAGCTTTCGGAGTGCCCACTGGGCTGCTTCGCGGACGACGGCGTCTCCCGACGGATCCCTCGACCACTCCTCTAACGTAGGCAGCATAGAAGGCACCAAGCTGTTGCCCATGGCAATGGCCAAATTGCGCCGGAAACCGGTGAATCGGGCGCGTTTGACAGGCGAACCGAAGAACAATTTTTCCCACTGCTCGCGGGTGAGCGCGGCGAGCGACTGGAGGTCCGGGTTGATGAGCTCTTCGCGCGGGAGCAGGTCCTGGTTGGGCGGGGCTACTGCTCGGCGGCGGACGCGGGTATTCCAGGGGCAGACGTCCTGGCAGATGTCGCAGCCGAAGATCTGGCGGCCCATACCGGCGCGCAGCTCTGGGTCGATCGCGCCGCGCTTTTCAATGGTGAGATAGGAAATGCAGCGGCTTGCATCCATTTGGCGCGGGGCGATGAGGGCGTCGGTGGGGCAGGCGTCCAGGCAGCGGGTGCAGGAGCCGCAACGATCGGCGGGAAGGGTGGCGCGCTCTTCTTTGCGGACTACCAGATCGGTGAGGATGACGCCTAGAAAGAAAAACGAGCCAAGTTCTTCGTTGAGAGTGCATGTGTTTTTCCCGGTCCAGCCGACGCCGGCCATGGCGGTGAAGGCGCGCTCGACCACCGGGCCGGTGTCGACGTAGGCCCAGGACTGAAAGTCGCCGAGTTCCGCCTTGAGGCTCCGTTCGACGGTTTCAAGACGGCGCAGAAGGACCTTGTGGTAGTCCGAAGGCGCGAGTGTGCCGTCTTCCGCCGGCCTGCCGGACCAGGCGTAGCGCGCGATCCAGCCCGCCCCGTCCGGCGCGGGGTCGGTCGAGAGCGGACCCTGTCCGCCGTAAGGCGCGGCGCAAACCAGGACCGAGCGCGCCCAGGGCGCGGCGACCTCAACCGCGCTGCGTAGAAAACGCCCTTGCGCGTCCCGGCGCTTGAGATAGTCCATTTCCCCGGCGTGCCCACGGGCGATCCACTGGGCGAAGTAGCGCTCGTGCGTTTCGCCTTCCACGGACCCGAGGCGAGGCAGGGGAGCGATGCCTGCCGTTGCGAATCCGGCCGCGCGGGTGTGCTCCCGGACTGTCTGTTGCAGGCCCATGCATCCAGCCTACCGGAGGGGCTGCGACGCCGTGAGGGCCTGCTCCGTTTCCGCGGCTAGGGCGTGGCGCTGACGGGCATGGTCCCGAGCGTCGCCAGGTTTGTTTGGACGCGGGTCCACTTGCGCGGATTACGTTTGGTCGCGATTGGGCTTGTGGGGTCGGCGTAATAGTGAAGCACATCCGCCTTGAGGGCCGGAGGCACTGGATTGCGAGAGTTGGCAGCAAGACGTTTCAGCAGTCTGGCATAGGTCTGGTCGGTAAGCGGGTACCCGCCCGGACGCACCGGAGCGCCTGTATCCAGGTCGCGGTTCGGCAGGGTCTGGTCGTCTCGGCCGAAGCGCGCGATGGTGGCGCAGAGGGCTTCGACCGACGAATTTACGCTGCGGACATATTCCTGCTCCGTAGCCGGGGACGGCCCCTTGATGGCGAGCAACCTGAGCGGCCCGACTTTGGGCAGCATATAGATGAAAGCAGCGAGGGAGTAGGTGCCGATGCCGGGTTTCTTGCGGTAGGGCTCCCAGCCATTTTCGGCGGAAACGGCCTGGATTTCGCTTTGGAGCTTGAGGAAGCCGTCCACATTGCTGTCCGGAGGCATGTGCTCGCGGTGCAGGACCGTAACGGCGTAGGCAATGCGCGGCACAAAGCTGCGTACCGCAAAACGGTAGCCGCTTACGTTGACGCGCAGACGGCGGCCGGCGGTGAAATCTTCGCTGACGCCGTAGGTGTCGTAGAAGGCGGCGCTGAGCTGGCGCAGGGGCACCTCAAGGCCCACGTGGCGGAGGTAGTGGACGGGTGCGAAGCGGTGATGGGCGATCTGGTCGATGTCGAAGGCGAACTCGGTTTGGACGTGGGCGCGCGGGTCCTGGGCGTAGTTGACTTGCGGCCCGTAGCGGGCTTCGAGGTTGGGGAACTCGACCGGCACTGCGCGGTTGGTGGCCTCGGGGTGGCCGATGGTGTCGCCGATGTAGTGGGACAGCGCGCCGACGGCGAAGGCGAGTTCGTTGGGGTTGCGGGCTTCGCGAAAGAGGTTGACGACGAAGTCGCCGGAGCGGACGTAGTGGGTGAGGTCGGAGAAGAAGCGGTCGCCGAAGGGGTAGTAGCCGATGTCCTGGATGACGCAGCCGCCGTAGGCGTAGGCGCGGGCTTGTTCGAGCTGCTCTGGGGTGATGGCTGGGAAGCGCCGGCGGAGAAGGGGTGCGATGGCACCCTGCCAGGTGAGGTCGATGAGCTGCTCGTGGGTAAGGACGGAGTAGGCGCGGGCCGGCGGCGCGCACGCGGCGGCGAGGAGGGCGAGGAGCAGGAGCAGGGCTCTCGGGATGGCGCGGCGGGGAAGCATCGGGGATCAGTATGGCAGAGGCGGCTTGGCTCGAAACGAGTTTTTGGCATGGGCGCGTCGGGGCAGTTCCATTTTGGGCCGGGTTCCCGTTTGGGGCTCACGTGAAAAGTCGGTGAACGGACATTGAATGTTCACGCACAAGGCGGTCTTCTTCAGCTTGGCTTAAGGTTGGCGGCGTGGAGTGGAAGAAGCGCGTTTCTGCGCGATTCCCTTTTTCTGAGGCCTCCTGCTTGTTTCGATCCACACTTGCGTTTCGCTGCTTGTTCGTCCCCACCCTGCTCGGCGGTGTTTCGGCCGCCATGTTGTTGAACCCTGCTTCGGCCCACGCGCAGGTAGACCGCGGCTCCGTCGCGGGTGTCGTTACGGAGCCGTCGAAATCCGTGCTGCAGGGTGCGAAAGTTGTGCTGCAACCGACTGGCCAAACCGCGGTGACCGACCAGCAGGGAAATTACATCCTCTCCGGAATCAAGCCGGGCCATTACACTCTGGAGGTCTCCTACTTGGGCTTCCAGCCCTCCACGTCGCAGGTGGACGTCACCGCCGGGGTAGTGGCGAAGGCGGACACCGTAATGACGGTAGCGAACGCGAGCAGTGATGTAACGGTGCGACCGGAGCGCGAGGTGGGCGAAGCCGAGGCGCTCAACGTCCAGAGAGTGGCGACCAACATCGTGCAGGTGCTGCCGTCGGAGGTGATCAACAGCTTGCCGAACGTGAATATCGCCGATGCCGCGGGCCGGCTGCCCAGCGTTTCGATTGTGCGCGACGAGGGCGAGGGCAAATGGGTGCAGATTCGCGGGACTGAACCGCGGCTGAACAATGTGACCATCGATGGGGTGCAGGTGCCATCGCCGGAGAACTACCGGTACGTGAAGCTGGATACGATTCCGGCCGATCTGGTGGAGTCGATCCAGCTGAATAAGACGCTGACCGCGGACATGAACGGGGATGGGATTGGAGGGTCGCTGAACCTGGTGACGCGCCAGGCGACCGACGAGCCCTACTTTGCGGTGGAAGGGCTGTTCGGGCATACCCCGATCAATGGCACGCGGCAGCAAAATCAGGAGTTTGCCACCTATGGGCGGCGCTTTCTCGCCGATAAGAAGCTTGGATTTCTGGCCACCGGCAGCTATGACTATAACGCGCGCGGCATTAACGATATTGAGCCGGGCCAGGGTGTGAATAACATCGTCGACGCTACCGGGGCGACGATCGGCACGGTGAACAGTCCAAACACGATCGACCTGCGCGACTATTACTATGACCGGTCGCGCTACGGCGCGGGGGGCACGCTGGACTATCGGTTCGACGATAAGACCACGGCGTATTTCAAGGGGCTTTACTCGTACCTGGACGACTTCGGCGAGGACAGCATCAACCACCTGAACTTCGGGGCTTTTATCTCGCCGACGCAGACGGACCAGACCGGCAGCACTGTGTACCAGGACATCTATCGGCGTCCTTCGCAGGAGCTTTTCAGTACCTCGGTCGGGGGCCGCAAGGAGTTTGGCCAGTCTACTTTGTCCGCGCACGTGGCTTTGTCCCAGGCAAAGATTACGGGCGGCTTCACGACCAGCCAGTTCGCCGGGATCACGCCGACGACGACTCCCACGGCGGACCCGAAGGTATCCATCACCAACCAGGACGGCGTGGCGTTTAACACGGCGACCAACGATCCCTTTCTGCCGGGCGCAAGGGTGACTGCAAGCCACAACAACGCGAGCATCTATGACGGCAGCCAGTATTCGCTGAGCAGCATCAACTTTCAGGACAACCATACCTTCGAGCGCGACGTCGAGGGCCAGGCGGACTACTCCCGCGGGTACACGCTGCTGGGGTCAAACTTCGGAACCTGGCAGGTTGGTTTCCAGGCGCGGGATGTGATTAAGAATCAGCTCGACAACCAGCCGTCTGCGTCTGCGAATGGCTCGAACATTTTGCTGAGCCAGTTTCCCAGCAATCGCCCCGACTCGAACTATTATTTCGGCCATTATCAGGTTGGGCCGCAGTCGCAGGCGACCAATATTATTTCTTTTTACAACGCGAACCCCGGGCAGTTCTCGCTCACGGCGGGCGGGGGCCCGCGCGACCTTCGCGCCGACTTCCACGTCAGCGAGCGGGTGTACGCGGGGTATCTTGAGAACACCATCACGCATGGCCGGTTCCGTTTCAACACCGGGGTGCGCGTGGAGTCGACAACCGACGGGGTCAAGGGCTACCAGCCGGATCCGGCAGGCGCGGTGATCCCGGTCTACACGACGAATAACTATGTATTCGTGCTGCCCAGCGCCGGGGTGCAATACAACCTGGACGATTACACGGATTTTCGGGCTGCTTACAGCATCGGGATAGCCCGTCCGAACTACGGCGATCTTGCCCCGTTCGTGCAGTTCAACTCGGGCGCGGCCAACACCGCCGCCGCCCCCTTGCTGTCGGCCGGCAACCCCAACCTGCGGGCTACCTGGGCTGAGAATCTCGATCTATTGGGCGAGCACTACCTCAAGAACGTCGGGGTCATCCAGGGCGGCTTGTTTTACAAGCAGCTGTTCAACGATATTTTCCAATCCGTGGTGCAGACGCCCTATGTTCAGCCCGGCACGACCGCGCCTATTACGGCATTTGAGTCGCTGCCCATCAACGGAGGGTCTTCACACCTGATCGGCGTGGAAGCCTCCTATGAGCAGCACCTGACCAGCCTGCCCGGGGCGCTGGGCGGGACCGGCTACCGTGTTAATTACAGCTACGTTACCTCCGTCGCGAGCGTTCCCGGGCGCTCCGATCATCCCGCGCTGGCGGGCGACGCGCCGAATAACTGGAATGTCGACCTGACTTACGATAAGTACAACCTGTCGGCGCGCATGGGCCTGACCCACAACGATGCGTATATCTCGGCGTACCAATATACGGATGGAACCCCGATCGCGGGCTCGCCTTCCGCGATCACGGCCGGCGGTCCGAACGGCCCGAACGGCGACAACTACTACTACCCGCACACGCAGGTGGACGCGCAGGCGAACTATCTGGTGCCGAAGGGCCGGGGGGTCAGCGTTGTGGCGCAGTTCCTCAACCTGAACAATGAAGTCTTCGGCTTCTTTAACGGCAGCGAGCGGTATCCGGTGCAGCGGGAGTATTACTCGCCCACGTATACGTTCGGGCTGCGTTGGACCAGCAACAGCGAGCGCGGGTCTGTGTTTCATCAATAGCGCAAAATGCCCCGCTTGTCGGGCGGGGCGATCGGTTTGGAACTCGATTGCATATGGTGTGGACCTCGAAGAGGAGAGAAATAAGAGGCCAACGTGAGTCGAGTATGGAAGGCGCTGATGATCGGGGAAAGTCTAGTTGGATCAGTCGCGGTGGCGGGCCATCTACAAGTAGCCACGCCGGTTCCATTCTGGATGCTCATCATCGGTATTTTGGCTGGAGCATGTTGTCCAGATTCAGGGTTCAGTCCCGAGGGAGACTTGCATCCCTGGGGTCCGATTTCCACGTTTGTCACATATGTAGTCAATGTCGCCCTGTATAGCGGACTTGCTTGGCTCATCCTGTCATTTCGTCGACCATCTCAAGCTGCTCAGAGGCGGCAGTAAGCTTGCGCCCGCAAAACCCACGTCTCAAACCATCCCAGTGAGCAAAGACCACTTACCGGGTACCCGGGAGAGTCGAGACGTGGGGTACCCGTGCTTCAGTTAGGCGACGACCTACTCCCGACGCTGCTTGCCGGTGCGGCTGATCTCGGACGGCGGTTGTTTGAGGGCCCCGGGTTCTGATCCGTGGCGCAGGTCGCCGGTGGGGCTGGTATCCACTTCCCCGGCCTGGTGCAGGTGCGCGGCTTGCGAGTGCGCATGGCCGCCCTTTTCCGGGGCGGGGATGGTTTCGGCTTGCGCGTCGCGTGAGTGCGAGTCGGCCTCGTGCATAGCTCGCTGGTTTGCTCGATTACTGTCCGGCATTGTCGACTCCTTCGCGTTCGCGCTGCTTGCGGAGGAACTCGACCGACTCGGGCGAGGGTTTCACGTCACTCGTGTCGACGGCGGTGTCGCCGAAGTCGCGGGCGCCGTACTCGTAGTCGGTGCCGCCTTCGAAGTCCTGCTTTTCCTCGGGCAGCTTGGTGCGCTCCTGCTCGTTGAGGCCCCAGCCTTGCTCGTGGGCGAACTCGCCGGCCAGGCTGCGGGTGTGCTCGGTGAAGCCCAAGGGCTCCTGGGGTGCTTTGTTGTCTGCCATCGTTGTCCTCTCCCTAGGTACGATGGGCGCGGCGGGCTCGGGGTCGCCCGCGGGGGGCTAGACGTTGAACTTGAAGAACAGGATGTCGCCGTCCTTGACGACGTAGTCCTTGCCTTCGGAGCGGAGCAGGCCTTTTTCCTTGACGGCCTGTTCGCTGCCGAGGGTGAACAGGTCGCTGGAGGCATAGCAGTCGGCGCGGATGAAGCCTTTCTCGAAGTCGGAGTGGATGACGCCGGCGGCGCCGGGGGCTTTGGTGCCGCGGCGGATGGTCCAGGCGCGGACCTCCTGGACGCCGGCGGTGAAGTAGGTGATGAGCGAGAGCAGGCGGTAGGCGGAGTGGATGAGGCGGTTGAGGCCGGGCTCGGCGAGGCCCATGTCGGCGAGGAACTCTTGGCGTTCGTCGGGATCAAGCTGGGCGATTTCGCTTTCGAGCGCGCCGCAGATGCGGACTGCCTGGCTCGCTTCTTCCTGCGCGCGCTGTTCGACGGCGGCGGTGTAGGCGTTGCCTTGGGCGAGGCCGGCTTCGTCGACGTTGGCGACGTAGAGTTGGGGTTTCATGGTGATCAGGAATAGGTCGCGGGCGATGAGGCGCTCGTCGTCGGTGAGCTCCGCGGTGCGGGCGGGTTTGCCGGCATTGAGGGCGGCAAGGAGCTTTTGGAGCAGGGCGTGCTCGGCTTTTACTTTGGCGTCAGAGCTGCCCTTGGCGGCGCGTTCGACGCGGGCGGATCGCTTTTCAACGGTGTCCAGGTCGGCGAGGAGCAGCTCGGTGTTGATGATGTCGATGTCGTGGAGCGGGTTGACGGCGCCGGCGACGTGGACGACCTCGGGGTCGTCGAAGCAGCGGACCACGTGGGCGATGGCGTCGGTGGAGCGGATGTGGCCGAGGAACTGGTTGCCCAAACCTTCCCCTTTCGACGCGCCTTCGACGAGGCCGGCGATGTCGATGAACTCCATTGTGGTGGGGACGAGGCTCTTGGGCTGGATCAGCTGGGCGATTCGGTCGAGGCGCTCGTCGGGCACGGTCACGATGCCGGTGTTGGGGTCGATGGTGCAGAAGGGGTAGTTGGCGGCCTGGGCTTTGGCCGAGGTGAGGGCGTTGAAGATGGTGCTTTTGCCGACGTTCGGGAGGCCGAC
>CAXTRW010000024.1:0-22703 GCA_964246765.1 uncultured Acidobacteriaceae bacterium
GCGCCCACGCTCCGCCGCGGGGTGGGCGGGCGGGGGCCCCCAATACGCCGGGTTGCGGCGGAGAATCACGTCCTTGTCCTGCTCCTGGTTGACGAACACAAACGGGCCGCTGCCGAGCGGATGCCGCCAGAAGTCAGGGCCGCTGCCGTACGGGATCACGCCGAAAGCGCCGTCGCAGACGTTCCACAGCAGGCCGGTATCGGGCTTTTTCAGGTGAACCACCACGGTCGCGGGGTCGGGCGCTTCGACCGACTTCCAGGTCTTGTAGGCGGCGCTTTTGACGGTGGTGACCGCTCCGTTGAGCAACGTATCGAGCGACCATTTCACGTCGCGCGCGGTGAGCGGGCGGCCGTCGGCGAAGCGCACCCCCGGGCGCAGGTGAAAAACGTAGGTGAGCGGGTCCGGCGTTTCCCAGCGCGTCGCGAGCTCAGGGGCGATGCCGAAATGAGGGTCGCGGCGGACCAGGGAGTCGAACAGCAGCGAGTCGATGCGCTCGGACTGGGCGTCGGTGCCCACGCGCGGGTCCAGGTTGGCGGGGCTCGATTCGATCAGCACGGTCACGGTGCCGGGATCGGGCCGGTGCCCGCCGCAGCCGGCGAGCGTCAGCGCGGCAACAACGGCGGTCACGATTTTGCTGACTCTACGCACAGGTGACCTGCCCGAGGATCGCGGGACCTGACGCGCCGGTCGCGGATGGGACGTTGCCGGCCCGGCGGTGCCGGCTCATATAGGCGAGCAGCGCGAACGCCGCGGCCTCTTTGGCTTCCACGGGCAACGGCGTGGGCAGGGAAGGGTCGTCGGAGCGGAGGATCCGGACGCCGGCGAGCCGGTCGGTGAGCATCCGGAGCAGGGTCAGGTTCTTCGCGCCCCCGCCGGAAACGATCAGGTCGATCGGGCTTTCTCCGCAGACCGGCAGGACGAAACGGCGGAATGCCTCGGCGATGGAGTCCGCGGTGAGCGCGGTGGCGGTCGCAATCGCGTCAGACGGGGCTGGGGTGTGTTCGCGGCAAAGCCGCAGCAGACGTGCGGCGAACTCCGGGCCGAACTGCTCGCGGCCGGCGGAGCGGGGCGGCTGCTGCGAGAAAAACGGGTGCCCGCGCAACTGGGCCAGCGCTTCGGGGACGGGGCGGCCCGCGGCCGCTATCGCGCCGTCCGCATCATACGGCCGGTTGAACAGTTCGCTCATCAGCGCGTCCATGACCATGTTGCCGGGGCCGGTATCAAAAGCCAGGATCGGGGCCGGGCGCCCCGCGGGCGGAACCACGGTGAGATTGCCGATGCCGCCGATGTTCTGCAGCACGCGGGTGCGCTCCGGGTGGCGGTACAGCGCCAGGTCGAGCAAGGGGACCAGCGGCGCGCCCTCCCCGCCCAGGACCATGTCGACGGGGCGGAAGTTCGAGATTACCGGGACGCCGGCTTCGCGCGCCAGCGGGGCCATTTCGCCGATCTGCCAGGTGCAGGCGAAACGCTCCCCGGCGTACTCCTCCGGGGCGGCTTGATGGTAGATCGTTTGGCCGTGGCAGCCGACCAGATCGACCCGCAGAGGGTGGAGGGTGGAGGGTAGAGGGTGGAGCAATTCGGCCATCATGGCCCGGTAAGCCTCGGCGTAGCTCAGGCCCAGCCGCCAGTGCAGGCGGGCGAGCGCGGCGGTCGAGGTTGCGCGGGCGTCCTGCGCGGCGAGCACGGCCCGGCGCAGCTCGGCGCAGAAGGGAAACGCGCGGTGGGCGAGGAGCTCCAGCGTGAGCGCGTCCGGGCCGCCAGTTTCGGGGTCGGCGGTTGAAACCGGCCCGATCCGGACCAGCGCGATGTCGATGCCGTCGGCCGAGGTGCCGCTCATGATGCCGGCGACGATGAGGGTTTCAAGCGGCGGCCGAGTCATCGCGCGGCCTCCTTCTCCGCCGCGCGGCAAGCGCGTTGCGTGGCTTCGATCTCCGCGGTAAACAGCCGGAGGTCGCCGCGCAGGCGGGCCAGTCGTTCGCCGTCGGGTGTACGCGGCAAGGTGGGCTCGAGCAGGCGGCCTTTATGCTCGCGGACCCGGGTCGAAACCCGGCGGACCAGGGCGCGGAAGCTGGGCGAGCGCTCCGCTTCGGCCAGCACCGCCTCGTACGCCTCGAACACCAGTCCGGGCTCCTTGCAGACTTCGAGCAGGTCAGAGCCGGCCAGCAGCGCGGCCACGGCGGCCTCGCCGATGCTCATCCGGCTGAGCAGGCCGCCCATCTCCATGTCGTCCGACAGGATCAGCCCTTCGTAGCCGATGCGGCGGCGCAGGGTCTCGGCGATCCAGAAGCGCGAAACCGAAGCGGGCGCGTCCCCGCCCTGCGGCACCTGGGGGTGCACGGCGTGCGCGACCATGATGAGCGGCAGCAGGCGCTTGAGCTCGCGGTACGGGGCTATGTCCTCCTCCCACAACTCGCTCCAGCCGCGCGCGATCGAGGGGGTGGCTTTGTGCGAGTCGAGCGCGCCGCCGCCGAGGCCGGGGAAGTGCTTGCCGCAGGCCAGGATGCGCTCGGCGCGCAGGGCTTCGAGGAAAGGCCGGGCGTAGCGGACCACTTCGTCGGAGGTGGCCCCGTAGACGCGGGTTTGCATCACCGGGCGCGCCGGCGGCAGCGCCAGGTCGAGCACCGGCGCAAAGGTCGCGTTGAAGCCGAACAGCCGGGCGGCGCGGCCGATCAGCTCGCCGTGGCGCTGGGCCAGGCGGGTGCTGCGGCCGGTGCCCATGGCCTGGGCCACCGCGGCCGCGGACGGCGTGGGGCCGATCAAGTCGCGGAGGCGGTCGACCAGGCCGCCTTCCAGGTCGAGCGCGCGCAAGGCGGGGATGCGCTCGCCGTCGTTCGCGGCGGCCTCCGCAGCCTCGCGCAGCAGCCCGGCGGTTTGGGCGGCGGCCTCCAGGTTGCGGCGGAACAGGATAAAGCCGCCGGGCCGCAGCAGGCGCAGCCAGCCGCGTTCGCTCGGGCTTAGCGCGGGGCCGCCGAGCCCGACCAGGAACATCTGGCCGACCTGCTGGCGTAGAGGCAGGGGCATCACGCGTGTGTTCCGCGGAGCTCTTCCTGGAGCTCCTGCAGCAGTTGAAGGGCCTGCATCGGGGTCAGCCAGTTGAGGTCGGTTTCGCCGATGCGGTCGGCGATGCGTTGGCTCAGGGGGGTAAACATGGTGAGCTGCAAGGGCTCGGGCGCGAGCTCCCGCCGCTCGGCCCGCTCGTGCGCGCGCAGAACCTCGCGGGCGCGGGCGAGGACGCGCTGCGGGACACCGGCAAGCCGCGCGACGTCAATGCCGTAGCTCTTGTTGGCCGCGCCCGGCTCGATGGTGTGCAGGAAGACGATGCCGCCGGGCGTTTCCTTGACCGACACGCGGGCGTTGGCGAGGCGCGGCAGCTGCTCGGCCAGCAGGGTGAGCTCGTGGTAATGGGTCGCAAACAGGGTGCGCGCGCCGATGGTGTTGTGCAGGTGCTCAAGGGTCGCCCAGGCCAGCGCCAGGCCGTCGAAGGTGGCGGTGCCGCGGCCCATTTCGTCCAGCAGAATGAGCGATTTTGCTGTCGCGGTATTCAGGATCGACGCGGTTTCGGTCATCTCGACCATGAACGTCGAGCGCCCGTGCGCCAGGTTGTCACTCGCGCCGATGCGGGTGTACACGCGGTCCGCCAGCGAGAACCGCATGGAGCGCGCGGGCACGAACGAGCCCATCTGCGCCAGGATCACCAGCAGCGCGGCTTGGCGCAGGTAGGTGCTTTTGCCGCCCATGTTGGGCCCGGTGATCAGCGCGATCGCGGCCCGCTCGCGGTCCAGGTACACGTCGTTAGGCGTAAACCGCTCGGTGCCGGAGCGGTCCAGCAGCGACTCGACCACGGGATGCCGGGCGGCCACCGCCTCCAACACGCAGCCCTCGACGATCTCCGGCTCCGCGTAGTCGCGCTCGGCGGCGAGGTGGGCGAAGTTGGCGAGCAAATCAATCTCGGCGACCACAGCGCCGGTCTCGCGGATGCGCGCCGCCTCCGCCAGCACCGTGTTTCGCAGCCCCGCGAACAGTTCGCGCTCAATCTCCAGGCCGCGCTCTTCCGCGGTCAGGATGCGGTGCTCCAGCTCCTTAAGCTCCGGCGTGGTATAGCGCTCGGCGTTGACCAGGGTCTGCTTGCGCTCGTAGTCCGCGGGCACGTTGCGGAGGTTGGTGCGGGTGATTTCAAGGTAGTAGCCGAAGACGGAGTTGAACCGAACCTTGAGCGAGCCGATGCCGGTGCGGGCGCGCTCACGCTCCTCAATGGCGGCGACGGCGGCGCGGGCATTGCCGCCGGTCGCGCGCAGCTCGTCGAGCTCGGCGTGAATGCCCGGCGCGATCACGCCGCCTTCCGACAGAGTCGCGGGCGGCTCCGGCGCAAGGGTGTTCGCGATAGCGGTTTCGAGCGCGTCCAGCGTGTCAAGTCGACTCCGCAGGCCCCGCCAGGAGGCGGCCTGGAGCCGGTCGAGCGCGGCGCCGACGCCGGGCAGCGCGGCGAGCGAGCCGGCCAAGGCCAGCAAGTCGCGCGGGCCCGCGTTTTCAAGCGCAATGCGGGACAGCAGGCGTTCGAGGTCGAGCACCCCGGCGAGCGCGCGCCGCAGCTCTTCCCGGGGAATCAGATTGGCCTTGAGCTCGCGGACGGACTCATAGCGGGCCCGGATGGCGCCGACGTCGGCCAGGGGCCGCAGGATGGCCGCTCGGAGGCGGCGCTTGCCCATGGGAGTTTGGCAGCAATCCAGGGTGTGGGCCAGAGTGGCTTCCGGGCCCGCGGCGCGGAACAGCGGCTCCAGCAGCTCAAGGTTGCGGACGGAAACCGCGTCGAGCTGGAGGTAGTCGGCGCGCTCTGAAAACCGCAGCGTATCGACGTGGGCCAGGGCGTTTTTCTGGGTGCTCTGCGCGTAGTGCAGCACCGCGCCCGCGGCAATCGCGGCCGCCGGGTGGCCCCCCACGCCGAAGCCGTCCAGCGAGCGCGCGCCGAGCTGCCGAGCCAGCAGCGGCAACGCGTAGTCCGCTGTGAAAACCCACGCGTCCAGCGCCGTCTTGGTGCGGACCCGTTCCATCGCCCGAAGGCAAACCCCGTCCGCGAGCAGCAGCGGGTTTTCGCCGGGCAGAAGCACCTCGCTTGCGCCCGAGTTCACCAGCTCATCGGCGCACTGTGCCAGCGCGCCCGGGCCGCACCACTCGCGGGCGCGAAACTCGCCGGTGGACAGGTCGAGCAGGGCCAGCGCGGCGACCCCGTCCGCGGAGTGGATCGCGGCGAGGTAGTTGTTTTCGCCCGCCGGGAGCCCCTGGCCGGCGACGGTGCCCGGGGTAAGCACGCGGGTGACCTCGCGCCGGACGATGCCCTTGGTCTGCTTAGGGTCCTCCATCTGCTCGCACACCGCGATGCGAAAACCGGAGCGGAGCAGGCGGGCGATGTGGCCTTCAGCCGCGTGGAACGGCACACCGCACATAGGAATGCCGCGCTCTTTGTCGCGGGAGGTCAGGGTAATGCCGAGCTCACGGGCAGCGGTCCGGGCATCCTCGAAAAAAAGCTCGTAGAAGTCGCCCAGACGAAAAAAAAGCAGCGCATCGGGGTGCTGCTGCTTGGCCGCGGCGTACTGGCGCATCAGCGGCGTTTCGGCAACAAGGAGAGAAGGGCTGGTCTGGACTGGGGCGTCGCTCACGGTTTAAGCGACAGAATACCGGAAAGAGGGCCGTGGGGAGCGGCCCTCTTTCGGGGAGCGAGGCTTAGGACTCGCGGGTCAGGGCGTCGGAGCCGTGCTGCTTCACCATCTTGTTGTAGATCCCGAGCAGCAGGAACGGCGCGGCCCACTGGCCGACAAACAAGGCATTCTCGTCCTTGCCCGCGGTTTTTAGAATGAGCGAGCCGATGATGGAAGCAATCGAGGCGCCCAGAAAAAACGAGCTGGGCAGCTTGGAGCTGTAGCTTTCCATAAACGATGTGATCTGGTCTTCCTGGCTGTCTCCAGCGTGTACGCGATAGTCCGACATGGGTGTTGCCTCCGTGGCCTGTGATGGTAGTGGGTCGAGCGCGCCGCCGGAAAATCTGCTCGGCACACTGCATCATGCTGACAGTGGGAGAGATGAAGCGCCCGCGCTTATCTGTTGCCGGGGTGGGGCATTTTCTTTTCGCCCCGCGCGCCCGCAAGGCCCGCAGCGCCCGGAACTCTATACTGAAAGCTGGTCTCGATCATGGAACTGCTTCCCATTCGCGGCGCGCTTGCGTTGTACGGGGCGGCCGGCGTGTGCGCGCTGCCTGCCGTGCTGTGGGACCGCGCCCGCTTCCGTGCCGCCTGCACCGCGCTCGCGCTCGCGGCCGTGCTGCTGCAGTGCATCGCGCTTGGGGAAGGTTGGGCCCGGGCGCACCGCATTGCGCCGGCCGGCGCGCATGAGGTACAGGCGGCGCTGGGGCTGCTGGCCGCCGCGGCGTTTCTGCTCATCGCGGCGCGCTATCGCACCGTCTCCTTCGGGTTGTTCGCGCTGCCCATGGCTTTTTTGTTGCTGCTGCCCTCGGCCTTGGGGCCGGATCGCTACACCTTTCACTCGCCGCTGGTGCGCGGCGGCTGGGTGGCGGTTCACGTCGCCTCGCTGCTCGCGGCGGACACGGCGCTCGTATTTTCGCTTGTCGCCTCGCTTTTGTATCTCTTGCAGGAGCGGCGGCTCAAAAGCAAAGACGCGCCCGGGTTTTTCCGCTGGTTGCCGCCCTTGGAGACGATGGACCGGATCGCCCAGACTACCCTGGTGCTCGGTTTCGTGTGCATGACCCTGGGGCTCTTTGCCGGATCGTTGATCGCGCAGGAACGGGTTGGGCCGGCCTACTTCCAGGACCCCAAAGTGGTGCTCTCTTTCGCCATGTGGGTCATCTATGTATGCATCCTGCTGGTGCGGCGCTCCAAGGGGCTGCGCGGGCGGCAGGCGGTGTATGTGTCCTCCATCGCGTTTTTGGTGGTGCTCAGCGTGTGGGCAGCCAACCTCCTCAGTTCCGTGCACAGGTTCGCCGCCCCATGAGGTTTCTGCTCGCAGGATTGAACCACCGCAACGCGCCGGTCGAGCTGCGCGAGCAGGTGGCGATCGCCAACGGGGAGCTGCCCGCGGCGCTGGCCGCGCTCCAGGCCGAGCTCGGCGTGCGCGAGGCCCTCATTCTTTCCACCTGCAATCGGGTTGAGCTTCTGGTGGTCTACGGCGACCAGGCTCCCGATCTGGGATCGTTCCTGGCCCGGCGCTTCCCGGTGAACGAAGCGGACCTGCGGGCGCACTTGTACCAGTTTCGCGACGGGGAAGCCGTGCGGCACCTGTTCCGGGTGGCCGCGAGCCTGGACTCGATGCTGGTGGGCGAGCCGCAGATTCTGGGCCAGGTCAAGGAGGCGTTCCGCGCGGCGCAGGCGGCCGGAACCGCCGGGCGGGAGCTTGATCGTCTGCTGCAGGCGGCGTTCGTAGCCGCCAAGCGGGTTCGGGCCGAGACAGGGATCGCGGCCAGCTCGGTTTCCATCGCAAGCGTGGCTGTGGAGCTGGCGCTCAAGATTTTCGGCTCGCTCTCCGACAAGCGGGTTCTGCTGGTGGGCGCCGGGAAAATGGGCGAGCTGGCTGCCCGCCATCTGCTGGCGCGCGGCGCCGGCTCGATCGCCGTGAGCAACCGCACGGAAGCGCGGGCCGAGCGGCTGGCGCACAGTTTCGGCGGCCGCGTGCTGCCGTTCGCGCGGCTGCTGGACGAGGCGGACGGGGCCGACATTGTGATTACCTCGACCGGCTCGCACGAACCGGTCTTTCGCCGCGAGGACGGGCAGCGCTTGATGCAGCGGCGCCGCGGGCGGCCCATGTTTTTCATCGATATCGCCGTGCCGCGCGACGTGGACCCGGAGATGAACCGCGTGGACGGCGTGATCTGCTACGACATCGACGACCTGCAGAGCGTCGCCGTGGCCAACCTGGCCGACCGCAGGCGCGAAACGGCTCGGGCGGAGCTGATTGTGGATGCCGAGCTGGCGCAGTTCGCGCGTCGGGCGCAGCGGCTCAATGCGGCGCCGGCGGTGGTCGCGCTGCGGGGCAACATGGAAGCGATGCGGCAGGCCGAACTGCGGCGCGCGTCCGGCCGCCTGGGCAGCCTGACCCCGGCGCAGCGCGAGACGGTGGAAGCGATCACCCGCGGGCTCGCGAACAAGTTCCTGCACGCCCCGACCCAGGCCCTGCGCGCGGCCGCCGAGGACGGGGACGCGGAGCGGCTCGCCTTGCTCGAAAGCGCGTTTCGCCTGGAAGCCGCCGAGGGCCCGGTCGAGATCGCGGCCGAGGTCCAAAAGCAAGCGCCCGTGGCCAGGCGGCGCTCATGCGGCTGAGGATCGGATCGCGCGGCTCCGAGCTGGCGCTGTGGCAGGCCGAGCATATCGCCGGCGAGCTGCGGGGGGCCGGCCATGAGGTCGCCATCGACGTCATTCGTACCACTGGAGACCGCTTGCAGGGTGTGTCGTTCAACGCGGTCGGGACCAAGGGCATGTTCACCAAGGAGATCGAAGAGGCGCTGGCTTCCGGAGAGGTCGACCTGGCCGTACACAGCCTGAAGGACCTCCCGACCGAGTTGCACCCGGCCTTTACACTGGCGGCGATTCCGCGCCGCGCCGACCCGCGCGACGCGTTTTGTTCGGAGCGCTTCCGGAGCTTTGCCGCGCTTCCGCCGGGCGCGCGCGTCGGCACCAGCAGTTTGCGGCGCCAGTCGCAGCTGCGGGCGCACCGGCGGGATCTCGAATACATCGAGTTTCGCGGCAACGTAGACACGCGCCTGCGCAAGATGCTGGACGGGCAGGCGGAAGCATGTGTGCTGGCCTGCGCGGGGCTCGACCGCTTGGGCCGGACTGATCTGCTGCGGGAGCGGCTGCCCGCCGAGGTGGTGTGCCCGGCTGCGGGGCAGGGGGCTTTGGCGATCGAGGCTCGGACTGGGGACTCTCCAGTTCTGGAGGCTCTGCGGGTGCTGGACGACGCGCCCACACGATTCGCCGTGACAGCCGAGCGGGCCGCGCTGGGGGCGCTCGGCGGCGGCTGCCAGGTGCCAATCGGGATCTTCTGTGAGCCGCATGCGGAGCACTGGGCGATTACCGGGGCGGTTTCGCTGCCGCACGGCGGAGCAGCCGTGCGGGTGGGGCTGCAATGTCGCGTGGACGAGGATCCCAAGCTGCTGGGGCTGCGGCTGGCCGAGGAGCTGCTGCGCCAGGGCGCCGGAATGCTGCTGGCAGGTTAACGTCTTTAAAGAACACCCGCCACGAAGTGGCCGCCGGCCGCGCAGGCGGTTTTCGTTTGGTTTGGAATTGACGATGACTCACCCCCTCCAAGGCAAGCGGATCGTCGTAACCCGCACCCGCGAACAGGCGAGTGGTTTGGCGTCCGCGCTGCGCGAGCTTGGGGCCGAGGTGCTGGAAATCCCGACCATCCGGGTTGAGCCGCCTGCCTCCTATGCTGCGCTGGACGCCGCTCTGGCGCGGCTTGGCGAGTACCACACTCTGCTGGTCACCAGCGCGAACACCGTGCGGGTGCTCCTTTCGCGTAAGCCCCCGCCTTGGGCGTTGCAGCCGTATACCGTGGCGATTGGCCCTGCAACCGCCTCGGCGCTGCGGCAGAGCGGCCTGCGGGTGGACCTGCAGCCCGAGCCCGCAGTGGCAGAGTCGGTAGTGCAGGCGCTTGCGCCTGGCGCGGCGGGCAAACGAATGCTCCTGGCCCGGGCCGCGGTTGCGCGTGACGTTTTGCCCGACGCACTGCGGGAAGCCGGGGCGGTGGTGGACGTAGTGGAGGCTTACCGGACGGTGCCGGCGGATGAGTCGCGCTGGCTGCTGGCTGCGGCATTCGCAGCGCCTGTCGACGCGGTGACGTTTACCAGCTCTTCCACTGTGGAGAACTTCTTCGCGTTGCTCGGAAAGGCGGACGCCGAGCGAGCTTTGGCCGCTGCACACGCCTGCTCGATTGGGCCGATTACCAGCCGAACTCTCCGGGCGAACGGCATCGAGCCGGACACGGAAGCGGCTGTGCACGATGTGCCTGGATTGGTGCGGTCCGTACTTTCCATGCTCAGTCAGGAGTAAGGCTTAAGTGAAAGCTCTTGTGTCCGCCAGGCTCCAATTACGGGAGCGGCGCTTCACTTTCGCGAAGCGTAAACCCACGTCTCAATGCGAGACGCGGGGCACCCGTGTTTTCGATGAACCATTTTTGCGGAGGACCGTTCGACCGATGTCGAACTGTTCGATGACCGTCGAATTAATCGATCGTCACGATCACTTTTCCACCCGCGCCGCCCTTTTCGGCGACCCGGGTCGCTTCCTGGATTTGTTCGAGCGGGAAGGTCTTCGCGATGGGGATGTGGAGCGCGCCGCCGGCCACGTCGAAGGCCAGCTCTTCCAGGCGCGAGGCGTCCGGGACCGCCATCATGGCCTCCACGCGAATGCCGCGTTCGGGCGGGTTCTTGGGTCCGCCCACAACCGAAGCGAAAACGCCATTGTCGCGCAGGGTTTTCAGAGCGTGCTCGCCGACTACCCCGCCCACCGTGTCGGCCACCGCATCGAGGTCGTGCAGGTGGCCCATCTCTTCAGGAACATCCAGCGCGACAACCTGCTGCGCGCCCAGCTTGGCGGCTTCTTCGCGCTGCGACGCCCGGACGCCCGCGATGACCTTGGCGCCGTGCTGTTTGGCTACGTGTACGGCCGTGCGGCCCACGCCGCCGAGCGCGCCCGTAACCAGCACGGTTTGGCCCGGCTGGACCCTGGCGGCGCGCTCGATCAGCTGCGCGCCTGTGGTGAGCACGAGCGGCAGCGCGGCCGCCTGCTCAAAGCTCAACGCGTCGGGAATGGGGGCGAGGACGTCAGCCTTGGCTGTGGTGTACTCGGCGTAAGTTCCGTTGGCCTTGGCCATCACGCGCTGGCCTTTTTGCCAGTTCGTCACGCCGGGGCCGACCTCGTCGACCTCACCAGCGAGGTCGACGCCCAGGATTTCTGGCAGATCGAGCGGAAAGCGATCCTTCGCCGCGCCGGAGCGAATTTTCCAGTCCACCGGGTTGATGCTGGTGGCCTGCAGGCGCACGCGGACTTCGCCTTGGCCGATCTCGGGCAGGTCTTCGTCGGTTTCAAAGCTCAACTGGCTCGCATCGCCGTAGTTGTGCAAAATAACTGCTTTCATCGCTGTTGTAAGCTCCCTTTCAGTCAGATGCGGCGGCTTCGGGGGAGCACACCTGTTAGCATCAATTGAATCCACGTACTGGAGCTGCGATGCAGGCCATTCTTGCGCTCGAAGACGGGCGCATCTTCCGCGGCGAGGGCTACGGCGCCGCGGGCGAGTGTGCGGGCGAGGTGGTTTTCAACACCTCCCTGACCGGCTATCAGGAAATCTTTACCGATCCTTCGTATGCGGGCCAGATTGTCGTCCTGACGAACCCGCAAATCGGCAATTACGGCACCAACCAGGCAGACCAGGAAGCGCCCCGGCCTTATATCGAGGGCCTGATCGTGCGCGAGTTCTCGGCGGTGAGCTCGAACTGGCGCTCGGAGCAGGCGGCGGACGAGTACCTTGAGCGCTACGGTGTGCCGGTGCTGTCGGAGATCGACACGCGGGCGCTGGTGCGGCACCTGCGGGCCAATGGCGTGATGCGCGGGGTGATTTCTACGGTCGAAACCGACACGCACAAGCTGGTGGCGAAGGCCCAGGATCTGCGCAAGATGGACGGGACCGACCTGGCTAGCGTGGTAAGCACGAAAGCGCCGTACCAGTGGGTGCAGCGCGCGAATCCGCTTGCGCTTGGGGCCGCGGTGCCGGACTGCGATCTGCACGTGGTGGCGTATGACTACGGAATCAAGCAGAATATCTTGCAAATGCTGGGCGACCAGGGCTGCCGGGTGACGGTGGTGCCGGCGCGGACCACGGCGGAGGACGTGCTGGGGCTGAAGCCGGACGGGGTGTTTCTGTCGAACGGGCCGGGCGACCCGGAGCCTTTAACGTACGCCAACGAGGCGATTCGCGGCCTTGCGGGGCGCACGCCGGTGTTTGGAATCTGCCTGGGGCACCAGCTGATCGGGCAGGCTTTGGGGGGGCGGACGTTCAAACTCAAGTTCGGGCACCATGGCGGGAACCATCCGGTGAAGCAGCTGGCGACGGGCCGCGTGGAGATTACGAGCCAGAACCACAACTACGCGGTCGACCCTGACTCGCTCGACGCGAACGAGGTGGAGCTGACGCACATCAACCTGAACGACCAAACTCTGGAAGGTCTGCGCCACCGGACGATGCCTTTGCTGAGCGTGCAGTACCACCCGGAGGCCAGCCCCGGGCCGCACGATTCGCACTATTTGTTTGGGGATTTTCGGCGGATGATGGATGCGTGGAAAGGGCGGTAAGAGGAGAGCGCGATGCAAATTCAAATACCGGACAAGATGGGTGAGTGGCTGAAAGAAGTCTCAGCGAGAGTAGGCGAAAGCCCGGAGGAGTTCGCGAACAAGGCGCTTTACCAGGCGCTTGAGGATCGCGAGGATTACATGGATGCGGTGGAGGCATCTCGCAGCATGGAGACAGAAGGAACCATTTCACTTGAGGAAGTAATGCGTGAGCTCGATTTGGAAGATTGTGCTGAGCAAGGAAGCGCAGAGGCAGCTAAACAAGCTGGACAGGAAAGCAGCTCGACAGATCAGCGCCTTTCTCAATGAACGGGTTGCCGTGCATCCTCGGCCCTATGAGCTCGCGTCGCCTCTCTCAGGGAGCTTCCATGGAATGTGGAAGTTTCGCGTCGGGGACTACCGCGTGATTTTTGATCTGCGACGCGAGGAACTTGTGGTCCTGGTTTTTAAAATCGGCCATCGTAGAGAGGTTTACCGATAACCAATGCCACGCAGGGATGACATCGCGAAGATACTGGTGATCGGCTCGGGGCCGATTGTGATTGGGCAGTCGGCGGAGTTCGACTACTCCGGCACCCAGGCTTGTAAGGCCTTGCGCGCGGAAGGCTACGAGGTGGTGCTGGTGAACTCAAACCCGGCCACCATCATGACCGATCCGGAGCTTGCCGACCGCACCTATATCGAGCCGCTGACGATTGCCTACGTGGAAGAGATTCTGCGCATTGAGAGCGAGATGCTGCGCGGACGTGAGGGCAAGTTCGCGGTGCTGCCGACCGTGGGTGGGCAGACGGCACTGAATCTCGCGGTGGATTTGGCGGACGCGGGGATTTTGGACAAGTACGGGATCGAGTTGATCGGCGCGAAGCTGGAGGCGATCAAGAAGGCCGAGGACCGGCTCTTGTTCAAGGACGCGATGGCGCGGATCGGGCTTGATGTCCCTAAGTCCGCGCTGATCGACAACCTGCGCGACGGGCTCGAATTCGCGACCAAATTGGGTTTTCCGGTGATCATCCGGCCGTCGTTTACCCTCGGCGGCTCGGGCGGCGGCATCGCCTACAACCGTGAGGAATTAATGGAGATTCTCGCGCGCGGGCTCGACCTGTCGCCAGTGCACGAGTGTCTGCTCGAAGAGTCGGTGCTGGGCTGGAAGGAGTACGAGCTTGAAGTTGTGCGCGATCTCGCGGACAACGTGATAATTATCTGCTCGATCGAGAACATGGACCCCATGGGGGTGCACACGGGCGACTCCATTACGGTCGCGCCCGCGCAAACGCTCACCGACCGCGAGTACCAGGCCATGCGCTCGGCGGCGATTGCAATCATCCGCGAGATCGGCGTCGAGACGGGCGGGTCCAACGTGCAGTTCGCGGTGAACCCGGCGAACGGGCGCATGACGGTGATTGAGATGAACCCGCGGGTGTCGCGCTCGTCCGCTCTGGCGTCGAAAGCGACCGGCTTTCCCATCGCCAAGATCGCGGCCAAGCTCGCGGTCGGGTACACGCTCGACGAGATCCCGAACGACATCACGCGCATGACGCCCGCCTGCTTTGAGCCTTCGATCGACTACGTGGTGGTGAAGATTCCGAAGTGGCAGTTTGAAAAGTTTCCCGAGGCCGACCAGACCTTGAGCCCGCAGATGAAGTCGGTGGGCGAGGTGATGGCGATGGGCCGCACCTTCAAGGAAGCGTTGATGAAAGCGGTGCGGGCGCTTGAAACCGGCCGTCGCGTGGGCGCGGAAACGCTGGACCCGAAGCAGCTGACTTACCGCCTGGTCACGCCGCAGCCGGAGCGGTTGAGCTATATCCGGTTCGCGTTCCGGCGCGGGATGAGCGTGCGCGAGGTGGCGCGGCTCACGCAGATGGACCCGTGGTTTCTGCACCAGATCAAGGAGATTACGGACACGCTGGGCTCGTTCGAGGAGAAAGATCTGCGCCGGGCCAAGCGCATGGGGCTGAGCGACGAGCGGCTGGCGGAGGCGGAGGGCGTAAGCGTGGAGCAGGCGCGCGCGCGACGGCAGGCCGCGGGGATCAAGCCTGTGTTCAAGCTGGTGGACACGTGCGCGGCGGAGTTTGAGTCCTCGACGCCGTACCTGTATTCGAGCTACGACGAGGAGGACGAGGCGCCCGCGACCGCGCACCGCAAGGTCATCATCCTGGGTTCGGGGCCGAACCGGATTGGGCAGGGGATTGAGTTCGACTACTGCTGCTGCCATGCGGCGTTTGCGCTGCGCGATGACGGCTGGGAAACCGTGATGGTGAACTGCAATCCCGAGACCGTCTCGACCGACTATGACACCAGCGACCGGCTTTATTTTGAGCCGCTGACGCTGGAGGACGTGCTGGCGGTTTACGAGCACGAGGCTGCGGCGGGCGCGGAGATTGGGATGATTGTGCAGTTCGGCGGACAAACGCCGTTGAACCTGGCGCTGCGTTTGAAGGCCGCGGGTGTGCCGATTATCGGGACCAGCCCGGAGTCGATCGACCTGGCGGAGGACCGCAAGCGGTTCGGGGCGCTGCTGCGGGAGCTCGACATCCCGCAGCCCGCGGCGGCGACGGCGACCGGTGTGGAAGAAGCGCTCGCGGGCGCGGATGGGATTGGGTATCCGGTGCTGGTGCGGCCCTCGTATGTGCTGGGCGGGCGCGCGATGGTGATCGCGTATGACCGCGCGGCGGTGGCGCGCTATATGGCCGAGGCGCAGGAGTACTCGCAGGAGCGGCCCATCTTGATCGACCGTTTTCTTGAGGACGCGGTCGAGGTGGATGTGGACGCGTTGTGCGATGGGACCGACGTGGTAATCGCGGGCATTATGCAGCATATCGAGGAGGCCGGGATCCACTCGGGCGACTCGTCGTGCGTGCTGCCGCCGGTGGAGCTGAGCGAGCCGGTGCTCACGACGATTCGCGCGTACACGCGCAAGCTGGCGCTGGCGCTGCGGGTGGTGGGGCTTGTGAACCTGCAGTTCGCGGTGCAGCGCGAGCGGGTGTTTGTGATCGAGGTAAACCCGCGGGCTTCGCGCACGGTGCCGTATGTGTCGAAGGCGACGGGTGTGCCGCTGGCAAAGATCGCGTCGCGGCTGATGACGGGGCGTACGCTGCGCGAGCTGCTGCCGGAGGCGGTGGCGAGCGGCGCGGACCTCAGCACAGGCCGGCATTTCTTTGTGAAGTCGCCGGTGTTTCCTTGGAACAAGTTTCCGGGGGTGGACCCGGTGCTGGGGCCGGAGATGCGGTCGACCGGCGAGGTGATGGGCGTGGCGGACAACTTCGGCGAGGCGTTTGCGAAGGCGCAGTTGGCGGCGGGGCTGAAGCTGCCGACGGGCGGGACGGTATTCTTCAGCGTGAACGACCGCGACAAAGGGCAGCTGATCGCGGTGGCGCGGCAGTATGTGGAGTTGGGCTTCGCGCTGGTGGCGACCGAAGGCACGGCCGATGTGCTGGAGGCCGCGGGGCTCACTGTGGAGCGCGTGTACAAGGTGAAGGAAGGGCGGCCCAACGTCGTCGATTTCATCAAGGGCGAGCGGATTCAACTGATCGTGAATACGCCGCACGGGGCGGATACGTTTTTCGATGAGAAAGCGATTCGGCGCTCGGCGGTGCAGCAGAGGATTCCGATGATCACGACGCTGGCGGCGGCGCGGGCTGCGGCTGGGGGCATTGCTTCGATGCAGCGGCGGGCGATGCACGTGTATGCGATGCAGGAGCTGCACCGTGAGCTGCGCGAGGGAGCTGCGGCGGGTGTTTGAGCTTATGCTGGCCGCGCTCATGGGCGCTTCACTGCAAGCCGCTGCGGCGCCCGGCAACGCGCTCGAGCAGGGCGCTGCGGCGCTGAAGGCGAACCATCCTGAGCAGGCGCTGCCGCTGCTGGAGCAGGCCGCCGCGGCCGACCCCAAGAGCGAAGAGGCCGACCTGCTCGCGGCCTACGCTGAGCTCGTGCTCTATCGGGGCGCGGACGCGGTGCGCTATGCGGAGCGCGCGCAGGCGCTGGACCCGGCGGACTGGAAGGTACACACCACGCTCGTGACCGCATACAGCGAGGCCGGCGACGTGCAGCGCCGCGATGGAGAACGCGTGTTTCTACGCAAGGCGCACGAGGGCAGCGCACTGCCGGATGCGCGGGAAACCAGCGGCTTCCTGCTGGATCGATTTCGCGCCGGGCGCTACAGCGTGGACGCTGTCGAGTACTTCAAGCCGCTGGGCCGGTACAACACGTACTTCCGCTTTCTGGTGCGCAACGGGGAGGGCGCGCGAGTGTGGGTGATCGAGGTGAACAGCGACTCGCTGAACCAGTCCTCATGGGCGGCCGAGTATCCCCGGCAGGCGAAGGAAGGGCAGCGGCAGTTCCAGATCGAGAGCGCGCAGGGGACCCCCACGCACGTGGAGTACCGCACCTTTTCCGGCGCGCCCAGCTACGACTACATGAAAGCGCAGGTGATCAAGATTGTCGCCGCGCAGACGGGGCCGTTTGCGGGCGAGCAGGCGGCGAAGTAGCCGCATACAATCAAACCCATGCTGCTTGAGGGCATTTTTCCCGCGATCACCACGCCGTTTTACCCCGACGGACGCCTGTATCTGCGCAAGCTGGAGCACAATGTAGACCGCTACGGGCGTGGGCCTGCTGCGGGCCTCGTGGTGCTTGGCTCGACCGGCGAGGCCATGCTGGTGGACGACGCGGAAGCGCGCGAGGTTTTGCGGGCGGCGGCGCTGGCATCGCCCGCTGATAAAGTTTTGCTGGCCGGCGTGGGGCAGGGCAGCGCGGTGGCGACCGTCCGGATGGCGGAGTTTGCGGCCGAAGTGGGCTACGACGCGGCGCTGGTGCGCACGCCCTACTACTACGCCCCGCAGATGACGCCGCTGGCGATGCTGACGTATTTTCGCACCGTGGCCGACCAGTCGCCGATCCCGGTGGTGCTGTACTCCATCCCGAAGTTTACGCAGTATGAGCTGCCGGTGGAGTTGGTGGCGGAGTTGGCGCGGCACCCGAACATTTTGGGGCTGAAGGATTCGAGCGGCAGCGTGGAGCGGATCGCGGCGGTGACGGCGGCTACCAAGCACGTGCCGCGCCGCAGTGTGACGGTGACGCCGGTGTTTGCGGCGGTGACCGGGCGCATGCAGGCCGCGGCTTCGGCAGAGTCCGCAGGCGGCCTCGTGACGATCGCCGGAGTCGCTGCGCAGCCGGTTGCGAGCGCTCTGCGGACGCGGACGCGCGAGGTTGGCTTTCAAATCCTGTGCGGCGCGGCGGAGAAGCTTTTGCCTTCGCTGGCGGCGGGCGCGACGGGGGGCGTGCTGGCCATGGCGGCGTGTGCGCCGCAGGCCTGCCATGAGGTGTATATCGCGTGGAAAGAGGGTGACGCGCCGCTCGCCGCGGAAAAGCAGGAGCGCATTGTGGAGGCGTCGCAGGTGGTCGCGGGCAGGCTTGGAATCGCGGGCGTGAAGCACGCGTGCGACCTGAACGGCTACTACGGCGGGCGTCCGCGCTTGCCGCTGCTCCCGCTTACGGCGGAGGAGCAGGCGGAGACGGCGCGGGTGATGCGAGAGCTGCGGAACTAGGCTGCTTTTGGCTTGGCGGGAGCGGAGTTCCTGTGCGAAAAGTTAAAGTCGATCCCCAACTGCCGTTCAGGAGAACCCACGTCTCAGACGCGAGACGTGGGGCGCCCGTATCGTGCGCGGTTGCACTACGGAGCCCTCCGCATTTGCGAAGAGTACGTCCGTACCTGAATGCCAACTGGAAGCGCACAACCGGAATACGCCGCCGCGCGTCTTTTTACGGGATTCTATTTTGAGGTGTTCATGCGTCGTTTGCTTTGCCTGCTCCTGTTTTGTTTTGCCTGCCGCGCTCACGCGCAAATTGGTGTGTATGGTGAGTTTTCGGCGGCCAACTTTAGTGTGCCCCACACGGGTTGGCAGTATGGGACCACTTTCGGTGTGTATGACAATTTTTGGGGTGTTCCGTTCTTCTCGCTCGGCCTGGATGGCCGCGGCACGGTTGTGAACGGAAGCGGCGCGAGTATTGCGAGCGGGCTCCTTGGGCGCGGCTGGTGTTTAAGCCGCATGTGCTGCCGTTCATGCCTTATGTTGAAGCGCTGGTGGGCGCGGGGCAGGCAGACGCGGGCCGCGAAGGGAGCGGCGCGTACACGTCCGCGACCAAGTTCGAGTACAATTTCGTGGGTGGCGTGGATTACACGTTTTTTCCGCGCCTGGACTGGCGCGTCGCGGAGTTCTCATATGGAGGGCTGTCGAGCTTTGCCGGCAGCTTCAATCCGCGCACGCTCTTGACCGGCATTGTGTTTCGGCTGCCTTGATTTGCTAGGATCGGGCATGCTTCGAGCGCGCGTGACGTTGAGCTTTTTTTGTTTTGCAGCCGGTTCGGCGGTCTTTGCACAACAGCCGACGCACGGGATGCAGGCGCGGCTGGACCGCTATGTGGGCGGCGCTCCCGGGGCGTGGACGCCGGAGCAGATCGCGACGATGGGGCGGCTGCGCGACGCGGCGATGGCCGACCCGTATGCCTACACGGAGCTCCAGCACCTGACCGACTCAATCGGCCCGCGGCTGAGCGGGTCGCCGCAGGCCCAGGCGGCCGTGGAGTGGGTTGCGGGCCAGATGCGGGCGCTGGGGGCCGCGGTTTCGCTTGAAAAAACGACGGTGCCCCACTGGGTGCGCGGCGAGGAAACGGCAGAGCTAACCGCGTGGCCCGGAGGCGCGCTGGGGACGCGGCAAAAAATTGTCGTGACCGCGCTGGGCGGCAGCTCCGCAACGCCGGAAAAAGGCCTAACCGCGCCGGTCGTGGTGGTGGACAGCTTCGACGAGCTGAAGGCGCTGCCGCCGGGCGCGGCGAAGGGCAAAATCCTGCTGCTGAATCACGCGTTTGACAAGGAAATGGCCGCCGTGGGCCAGGGCGGGGCCGCGTATGGGCAGGCGGTGATCTATCGCGGGCTCGCGCCCACGGTAGGCGAGGCGGCCGGCGCTGCCGCGGTGCTGGTGCGCTCGGTGGGCGGGGCTGATTTCCGGCTGCCGCACACGGGCGCGACCTCGTATCCCGAGGGCGCGCCAAAGATCCCCGCGGGC
Source organism: uncultured Acidobacteriaceae bacterium (assembly GCA_964246765.1). Classification (GTDB taxonomy): domain Bacteria; phylum Acidobacteriota; class Terriglobia; order Terriglobales; family Acidobacteriaceae; genus EB88. The sequence continues at coordinate 19,409 of CAXTRW010000024.1, forward strand.
GCGGTCACGGCGGAGGACGCGGACCTGCTGGCGAGGCTTGCCAAGCAGGGGCCCGTGGCGATGCGCCTCACGCTGACCCCGCAAACGCTCGCGCCTGTGCCCAGCTACAACGTCATCGCGGACTGGAAGGGCTCGGAGCACCCGGAGCAGGTGGTCATCGTGTCGGGGCATTTGGACTCGTGGGACCTGGGCACGGGCGCGCTCGACGACGGGGCGGGCGTTGCCGTCTCGATGCAGGCGATCCACCTGTTGCAGAAGCTCGGGATCCATCCCAAGCGCACGGTGCGGTTTATCGCGTGGATGGATGAGGAGTCGGGCTCAGAGGGCGCGGCGACCTATGCCCAGGAGCACGCGGGGGAGCTCGCGAACCAGATCGCGGCGATGGAAAGCGACCTGGGCTGCGACCATCCTTACGGGATCACCTACTCAGGGCCGCCGCAGCTGGGAGACTATTTGAAGCCGGTCGCCGCGGCGCTCGCGCCCATTGGGGCAACGCTGCTGAGCCCGAGCGAGGATACGGGGGAGGACATCGCGGCCATCGTGAGCAAGGGTGTGCCGGGCTTTGCGCCCACGCAGGATGCGCGGTTTTATTTCAACTACCACCACACTGCGGCCGATACCCTGGACAAGGTGGACCCGCGTCATCTGGCGGAGAACGCCGCAGTGATGGCGGTGACGGCGTATGCGCTGGCGGACGCCGCGGAGCCCGCGCCGCGCAATGCCGGCCGCTGAAAGCTCCGCCCGGCATGGTTCTTAATGGATGGCATGGGTGCCGGCTTTCCTGCTAGGCTCGGGACTATGCAGATCACCGTCACCATTCAGCCCGAAACTGGGGCCCGGTTTGCCGCTGAGGCCGAGCGCCGCGGCATTCCCTTGGATCGCTTGCTCAGTGAAACCCTGGAGCACACCGCTGCCGCGGCGCCGATGTTGGAGGCCGAGGTCTTCTCTCCTGAGGAGCAGGCCCGGCGCAACGCGGCCGTCGATGCCATGCGCGCGTTTGCTGCAAAGTACGGCGCGACCACCGGCGGCCAAAGCATCAAGAGCATGGTTCATGAAGGGCACAAATACTGATGCCCTTTGTGCTGGACGCTTCCGTGGCGGCAAGCTGGTGCTTTCGCGACGAGACCACGCTCTACAACCAGAGCGTCCTTGACACCTTGATGGCATCCTATGCCGAAGTTCCGGCGCTGTGGCGAGTTGAGGTTGCGAACGTACTCGCCACGAACGAGCGCAAAGGTCGGATCACGCCCGCGATTTCCGCCGTTTTTTTAGAGGCTTTGGCGGAGTTGGACATTCGCGTCGAGCCGGACGCCACGATAGGAGGGGAGGTTCTACTGCCTCTGACGCGGCGCTACAGGCTGACCGCCTACGATGCCGCTTATTTGGAACTGGCCAAGCGACGAAACCTTCCGCTCGCGACCCTGGACAAAGACCTGCTGCGAGCCGCGCCGCTTGAAGGCGTTGCGCTCGTGTCGCCGTCCTGAGCAGAGAGCCGTCCCGCGCCGTCCCGCGTCATTTGCTCGCTGGAACCGGGCCGCTGCCTGATAGATTCAGCTATGCGCTTGTTTTCCCTTGCTCTTGCGGCGGCTTGGCTTGCTCTCCCGGCGCCGGCCCAGCAAACCCTGGACGCGACTCCCGCGACGGTAGCCTGGGGCTACTACTGGGCGCAGGCCAAGCCTGTGCTGACGGTGAAAAGCGGGGATGCGGTGGTGGTCCACACGCTTTCGACCTGCGGCTCGCCGGAGCGGCTGGAGGGCATGGGGATCCCGGCTGCGGAAATCCCGGCTTCGGTCACGGCGCTGTATGCCGCGAAAGGGATCGACAAGGGGCCGGGCGGGCACGTGCTCACCGGGCCAATCGCAGTCGACGGCGCGGAGCCGGGCGATGTGCTCGAGGTGGATATCGAGAAGATCACGCTGGACGTGCCGTGGGCGTGCAACGGCTTCGGCGTGGGGCGCGGGTATTTGCCGGACGAGTATCCGTACGGCAGGATGACGAGGATTCCGCTGGACCGTGGGCGCATGGTGGCCGAGTTCGCACCGGGGATTGAGATTCCGCTGCACCCGTTTTTCGGGTCGATGGGCGATGCGCCGCCGGAGTCGGCCGGACGCTACAACAGCGCGCCGCCGTGGATGCACGGGGGCAATATGGACAATAAAATGCTGGTCGCTGGGACCAAGCTGTACCTGCCGGTGCATGCGAAGGGCGCGCTGTTTGAGGTGGGGGACGGGCACGCCGGGCAGGGCAATGGCGAGGTGGACATCACGGCGCTGGAAACCATGCTGACGGGGACGTTTCGGTTTGTCGTACACAAGGACCAGCGCCTGCTGTGGCCTCGGGCTGAAACGCCGACCGCGTATATCGCGATGGGCTTTAGCCCCGACCTGAACAAAGCAACGGAGATGGCCTTGCACAACATGCTCGGGTTCCTTGAAACCGAAAAACACCTGAGCCGCGATCAGGCGTATCAGCTTGCCAGCGTCGCGGTGGACCTGGATATTACGCAGCTGGTGGACACCAACGTGGGCGTACACGCGGTGCTGCCCAAGGATGTGTTTACGGGAGGTGCGCGATGAGGAAGCTGGTGCTGTTGGCGCTGGCGCTGCTGCCGGGGGCGGTGTATGCGCAGGACGCGACGGTGTCGCTGCTGGAGAAGCTGGCGAACGCGCCGGGGCCGCCGGGGGCCGAGGGACCGGTGCGGGCGGTGATGGTGCCCATCATGAAGCCGCTGGCAAGCAAGCTGAGCTATGACGGGATGGGCTCGGTGATGGCGCAGGTGGGACGAGCGGGCCGCGCATTATGGTGGACGCCCACATGGACGAGCTGGGCGGGATGGTGCGGCGCATTACGCCGAATGGTTTCTTGACCATGCAGATGCTGGGCGGGTGGCTGGACCAGGCCTTGGTCGATCAGCGCTGGACTATTTTGGGATCGAAGGGGCCGGTGCGGGCTGTTACGGGGATTCGCGACATTCATGTGCTGCCGGCGGAGGACCGCAATAAAGTTTTCCCGCGCGACAGCTTGTTTTTGGACGTGGGCGCGAAGGACGCGGCCGAAGCGGCCGCCATGGGTTTGGAGCCTGGCGATCCCGTCGTGCCGGACTCGCCGTTCGCAGTGATGAACGGGACGCAGAACTACCTGGGCAAGGCGTGGGACGACCGCATCGGCTGCGGAGTGCTGCTCGAAGCGATGCAGCGGCTGGCCAAGCTGCCGCACCCCAACCAGATTTTCTTTGTGGCGACCACCCAGGAGGAGATCGGGCTGCGGGGGGCGAAGACCGCGGCGGACGTGGTGA
>CAXTRW010000025.1:0-21757 GCA_964246765.1 uncultured Acidobacteriaceae bacterium
CCCGCTCACCCGCCGCCCCGGCCGGGACCCGCTCGGCCCGGAGCCCTCCCCCTTGCGCTTCCACCCACCAAATGCCGTCCGTGGGCGCCTGAAAACGCTGCTCCTGCTGAAAATTAAAAACGGCCAGCGCCACCGCCGCGACGGTGAACATCGCGAGCAGCACTGCCGAAACCCGAGTTTGAAGTGCGCGCTCCATGTCGATCGCGGTCACCCGCCAGTGACCTGTTACTGAGTTACTCAGCACGTACAGGGCCAATGCAAGCGGCTTAATTCCGGCGGGACCTTTATCGTTCACCCCGGCAAAGTTCCCGCAAGTATCGAAGATTTGGTACGGACCTACAAAAAACTATACATTTCAGGCGCGGGATTGTTTTCTCAGACAGCCCTTGGCTTTGGTTCACCATCCTGTAACAATAGGGAGTTTCCGTTCGAGGTGCTTTCCCGAGATGCAGGGCGTGTGTTCCATCCAAGCAATCCATTCATTCACCATCCAGACGGAGGAGACCTCCGTGGAGGGCCACGCTATGCGGTCCCTGGCCGCCGGACGCGGACCCGCGCCCCTGGTGCTGCTCCACGGCTTGCTGGGCGCCGCGCGGTGCTGGCTCGGGCCCATGCAGACTTTGGCTTCTCGCACCCGCGTCCATGCCGTCGACGCCCTCGGCATCGGCGAATCGGCACGGGTTCCGGGCATCGACGCGAGCCTTGGGGCCGGCGCGCACAGGCTGCGTTTGTGGCTGGACGGGCGGGGACTCGAGCGCGTGGACCTGCTCGGCACCTCGCACGGCGGCGCGGTTGCCATGTGGTTTGCGGCCCACTATCCGGAGCGGGTCCGCTCGCTGGTGCTGCACGCGCCCGCCAACCCGTTTTGCATCCAGTCCCGTCCGCAAATCCGATTCGCCGCTACCCGCCTGGGTCACGCGGTGGCTCACTGGATTCCCTCCGGGCCGCGCCGGCTCCACATGGCCGCGCTTTCCCGCATGTACGGCAACCCCGCGCTGGTTCAGGCGGCCTCGCTTGAAGCCTACGTCCAGTCACTGCGCCAACCCGGCACGGTGGACTATGTGCTCTCGGTGCTGCGTAGTTGGACCGCGGATATGGCCGCGCTCGCCCCGTTGCTGCCCCGTCTGCGCAAGCTGCCGGTGCTGCTGCTGTGGGGCGACCGGGACCGCGCCGTTTCCCACACCTCCGTCGAACGCCTCAGCCATGTCCTACGCGCGCCGCTCGAAATCCTGCCCGGCCTCGGCCATCTGCCCTTCGAAGAAGCGCCGCAGCTGTTTGCCGAGCGCGTCGGCGCATTTCTCCGGAAGATCGACGCCGGCGCCGCGCGCACAGCCTAGCCCAGCCGCCGCAGGTACGCCCGCGCCGCCTCGATCTGGGGAAAGCGCGCTTCTTCCTCTTGAAAAGCAGCCGGGTGGACGCATCGCCGACCCCCTCGGACGGTGACCGGATGCTTGAGGTGCAGCATTTCGTGGTACAGCAGGTACTCGACTGCGTAGCGGGGCGTGTCCCTGCGGTCAAACACGCGGCTCACCATGATGGTGTTGTGCGCCGGGTCGTAGTGGCCCAACAGCCGGCGCGCGCTGTGCTCGCTCCAGGTGAGCACGGGGCGGCCCAGCAGGCCGTGGAAGAAGCGCGTGTTGAGCGACTCAAACACCTCGTCGAGGTTCCAGCGGCGGCCTTGGGCGCCGAGAATGCGCTTGCGCCCGCGCAGCTGCCGGATGCGCTCGGTTTGCCGCATCACCGGCTCGGAAAGGGTGTAGCGCCGGTAGCGCGCGGACTGAGCCGCTTCCACCGGTTTCCTGTACAGTTTGGCCAGCAGGATGTGCGCGATCGAGCGCAAAATCGGCTCCGGCGCGCCTTCAAGCAGGTCGGAAAGGCGCACCCGCAGCTCGCCCTCGCGCAGGCGGATGGTGGTGTTCAGGCCGGTGAATCGATAAAACCGGGCCTGAACCGGAGGGATAGGCGCCCGCGGCCGCAGCGCCCGGTATTCTTCCGCGAAGATCTGGTTCAGCAGGCCGTCCACCAAGCGAGAGAGTAGCACAAGGATGAGAGGGTGCAGCGTAGAGGTCGAGGACGACAGAGGAAGTAAGGGTACAATCCGGGGCATGCTGACGCGGGTTTTGCTTACACTTATTTTTCTTCTGCAAGCTTCCCAACTGATCGCGCAGACACCCTCGCCCGCGGGCGTCTGGACGGTACGCCTAGGAGAACGTACGCTGCTGGTGCTTACGCTTACGGGTAGCGTGCAGAAGGGGCTGGCATTCTCGGGCAGCCTGGCAGGGCCGAAGCACTGGACCTCAGCCGATGGCATGACTTTCCGCGAAGTGCAAGGTGGAACGGGTACCAAGCCGATCATTGCGTCCGAGTGGCGCGGCGACTCGCTTCTCTTTACCGTACAAACGCCGGACAAACCGACCGATAAAGACGCCTTCCTGCTGCACCTCACAGACCCGGGGCACGCGGAGCTGCACCCGGAGGAGGATCTCGCATTTACGATCGAAATGGCGCGTGCAGAACAGCCGGCTGCCGTCAGCACGGACTGGGACCCGACGAAAAGCTACTCGCCCGATGACGGGCTGCCCTCAAACCCGGAGATGAAGCGCATCTTCGATGAGGACCAGGCGGTACGCCAGCCCGGTTCGAAGATCGATTGGAGCAAGGTCGGCCCGACCGATGCGGATCGGCGCACGGCGACGATGAAGCTACTGAACGAAGGCGCGCTGCACACGGGCGACGACTTTATCTGGGCGGCGTTTATTTTCCAGCACGGGGCTACGCCGGACGACTACCTGCTCGCGCACACCCTGGCAATGGTGGCGGTTGCGAAAGGCAACAGCGGCGCGCTTTGGATTGGGACCGCGACCCTGGACCGCTACCTGCAAAGCATCGGGCAAAAGCAGATCTACGGCACGCAGTTCAAAACACCCAAGGATGCGCCGACGACGCAGGAGCCGTACAATCGGACGCTTGTCTCGGACGCGCTGCGCAGACAGCTTGGGGTGCCTGCGCTTGCTGCGCAAAGTGAGCAGCGGAAGGAGTATGACAAGCAGCGCACTGCGGCGAAGTAAGTTTTTCGCCCGTTTCTAGTCTGCACGAGGTTCGAGGTGCGGTCCTTCGCTCTGGCGAAGGAGAACCCACGTCTCAAACCCGAGACGTGGGGCATCCGTGTTGTTCGCTGCAAAGGCCACGATAGGAGGGCAAAATTCGAACACAAGCGGGCGGCGCAGCGGAATCGCCGGCGCCCGCCCGTTCTTACTCCACCCTCCACCCTGTCTTTTAGTACTGCCCCTTCTGTGCATTCTCGCCCTTGAGCGCGAACAGCAGCACGGACCGACCGGTTACCCCGTAGGCCTCCCCGGTCTTGCAAGCGCCATCGGCGTCGTTCTCCTCGCGGTTGGTGTCGATCAGCAGCGCCCACTCATCGCCGCCGTAGGACTCGGGAAGCGTGAAGTTGACGAGGTCGGTGTGGCCATTGATGACCAGCAGCATGGTCGCGTCCGCGCCGCGCTTCACAATGCCGGTGGGTTGGGCGCGCCCGTCCATCAGCATCCCGAAACAGCGCATGTTGGAGTCGCCCCAGTGCTGGTCTTCCATCTCCTTGCCGTTGGCGTTGATCCAGGCCAGGTCTTTGATCTCCAGCTGCTCGTTGTAGGCGCCCGTGTAAAACCGATTGCGGCGCAGGATAGGGAAGCGGTGCCGCAGACGGGTGAGGCGCTGGACGAAGTCGACCAGGTGCTTGCCCTTGTCCTTCATCTCCCAGTTGAGCCACGCGATCTCGTCGTCCTGGCAGTAGCCGTTGTTGTTGCCGTTCTGGGTGCGGCCGAACTCGTCGCCGGCGAGCAGCATCGGGGTGCCCTGCGAGAGCAGCAGCGTGGCCAGCAGGTTGCGGATCTGGCGCCGGCGCAGTTTGTTGATCTCCGGGTCGTCCGACGGGCCTTCCGCTCCGTAGTTGCAGGAGTGATTGTTGTCGCTGCCGTCCTTGTTGTCTTCCCCGTTGGCCTCGTTGTGCTTGTCGTTGTAGGTCACCAGGTCATTCAGCGTAAAGCCGTCGTGGGCGGTGATGAAGTTGACCGACGCCCAGGGTTTGCGGCCTTGGCAGTTGAACAAGTGGCCGGACGCACACAGCTTTTCGGTCAGATTCGAAGCAGGAACCTGCGAGTTCCAGAACTCGCGCACCGTGTCGCGGAACTTGTCATTCCACTCCGCCCAGCCCGGCGGGAAGCCGCCCACCTGGTAGCCGCCGGGGCCGCAATCCCAGGGCTCGGCGATCAGCTTGACCGCGGCCAGGGTGGGGTCCTGCGAGCAGGCCTTGAGGAAGCCGCTGCGATTGTCAAACCCGTTCGGCTCGCGCGCCAGAATCGTGCCCAGGTCGAACCGGAAGCCGTCCACGTTGGCCTCGGTGACCCAGTAGCGGAGCGAGTCCATCACCATCTGGAGCACCCGCGGATGGCTGATGTTGACCGTGTTGCCGGTGCCGGTCTCGTTGATGTAGTAGCGTGGCTGGTCGGGCATCAGCCGGTAGTAGCTGGCATTGTCGATGCCCTTGAAGCTGAGCGTCGGCCCCCGTTCATTGCCCTCCGCGGTGTGGTTGTAGACCACGTCGAGGATGATCTCGAGCCCAGCCTCGTGATACCGCGCGACCATCTCCTTGAACTCCTTCAGGGCGTCGGGCAGGTTGGAGGCATAACGCATAGCGGGCGCGAAAAAGGCGATGGTGTCGTAACCCCAGTAGTTCTTCAAGCCCTTGTCGACCAGATTGCCGGAGTCGACGAACTTGAAGATCGGCAGCAGCTCGACCGAGGTCACGCCGAGAGATTTGATGTAGTCGATCACCGGCTGGCAGGCCAGGCCGGCATAGGTGCCGCGCAGGTGCTCCGGCACGTCCGAGCGCTGCTTGGTAAAGCCCTTCACATGAGTCTCGTACAGGATGGTGTCTTCCCACGGCACGGCTTTGCGGCTGCGTGCGCCGGTGAAGTCGAAATTCGGGTCGATCACGATGCACTTAGGCACGAACGGGGCGGAGTCGCGCTCATCGAAGGTCAGGTCGTCGCCCGACTCCATCTGGTAGCCGAAAATCTCCGGCCCCCAAACCACCTCGCCGATATGCGCGTAAGCGTACGGGTCAAGCAACAGCTTGTTCGGATTGAAACGGTGGCCCTTCTCCGGCTCGTACGGCCCGTGGACCCGATACCCATAGCGCTGCGCCGGTGCTAGGTTCGGCACATACCCGTGCCAAATCTCATTCGTGTGCTCAGGCAGCGTCAGGCGCTGCAGCTCGGTCTTTCCGTCCTCTGAAAACAGGCAAAGCTCCACTTTGGTCGCGTTAGCCGAGAAGATGGCAAAGTTCACGCCCTTGCCGTCCCAGTGCGCGCCGCGCGGAAAAGAGTGGCCTTCCAGAACTTCATATTTCGCTGTTGCAGTCATCGATCCCCTTAGTTCGCGGCCTGTCGCGCCGCGCCGCTTCGTTTTTCCCGGTGTGAGATGCAGGACACTCTTCTTTTTTATCAGGCTTCTCTGATGAGACAATAAATCCTGTTTGGCCCCGTAGCTCAGGTGGATAGAGCGACGGTTTCCTAAACCGCAGGTCGCAAGTTCGAATCTTGCCGGGGCCACCATTGAGTTTCGCCCATGCGGCCGAGCCGCTGGGAGCCATGCGTGTGCGAAAGCATTTGGGAAGGCGGTGCAACTCCGCCACTGCCCCGCAACTGTGAGGCGCAGCTGTTCCGATCGCGGTAACTGGAAAGCCACTGAGGGTGGGTACCCTTGGGAAGGCTGCCGCGAAGGGAAGCGCCAAGTCAGGAGACCGGTTCCACACGCGCAACCGCAACCGCTGCTGTTCCGAGGGGAACAGGAAGGCTCCGATTTTGATTCTCGTGAAAATCCCACAATCCGCTCGCGCGCGGCGTTTTCGCTCGCGCACGGTCCTCGTTCTTCTGGCGCTTGCCCCCACATTGCCGCTTCATGCGGTCGCGATCCACGGCGTCGTCGTCGACCCCCTAAACCAGCCCATCCCCGGCGCCATCGTTGCCCTGATTGACAATGGCAATGTCATCATCACCGCCCGCACCGAGTACGACGGCAGCTATACCCTCAGGACGGCCGCCGCGGGCCGCTTCTACGTGCTCGCCACCGGCCATAACTTCCGCCAGCTCGCAACCGACAGCTTCTACGGCGAGCCGCTCGGCAGCCTCGAGCGAAACATCACGCTCGAGCCCGACACCCTGCGCGAGTCGGTCGTGGTCACCGCGACCGGGACGCCGTTGCCCCAGGCCCAGGTCAGCGCGTCGGTGACGGAGCTGAACCGGACCGACTTTGAGAACCTGCAGAATGTAACCGACGCCCTGCGGCTGGTCCCCGGCTTTACGCTCGCGACCAGCGGCGAGCGCGGCGGCGTGACCTCGCTGTTCATCCGCGGCGGTAATTCAGACGACAACAAGATCCTGCTCGATGGCATGCCGATCGAGGACATCGGCGGCACCTTCGATTTCGCGCGCGTCTCCACCACCGGCGTGGCCAAAGCCGAGGCCTACCGCGGGCCCGACAGCGTGGTCTACGGCACGGACGCCGGCGCGGGCGTAGTCGCCTTTTCCACCCCCCGAGGGTCCACGCCGTTTCCGTCGTTTTTCTACGAGGGCGACGGCGGCAACTTCGGGACGTATCGCAACGAGGTGCAGGCCGGCGGTACGCGCAACAAGCTGGACTACTACGGCGCGTTCGGCGACTTCGGCACAGCCAATTCCGTGAGCGGCGACAAGTACCACAACGTTACCTCCGCCGCGAACCTCGGCTACGCGCTGTCGACCGCGACCAATCTGCGCGTGACCGCCCGCAACTCGGACTCCGCCGTCGGCTCGCCGGGCCAGTACGCCTTCACGCGCACCCCCACCGACCAAAAGCAGGGCGATCAGGACCTGTACCTGTCGGGCACGCTCGACCACACATTCTCCGATCGCTGGCTGGGCGAGGCCGAGTACGGCCTGGCGCGCAAACGCGAGCGTTTTCAGCAGTTCGGGCCCACGGGCACGCTTGATCCGGCGACCGGCAACTACCTCGGCCAGCTCGTGAGCGTAACCGGCGCGAACGGCGCCACCACGACCGGGCAGGCCATTACCAGCTATGCCGGCGGGGACAGCTACCGGAGCGACCTGGCCTCGAACCGCGACTCGCTCCACGCGCAAACCAGCTACGCGTTTACGCCCCATCTGCTTGGGGTTGGGGGCTTCTGGTTCACCGATGAGCGCGGCCTCTATTTCGGGCAGGGGCTGGAGCGTACGAACTACGACTACACGCTGGCCTTCCAGGGCGACTTCGGGAACCGCTTCTTCTACACCCTCGGCGGCGGCGTCGAGAAGAACGGCCTCTACGGAACGGTCGGCGCGCCGCACCTCGGCGCTTCGTACTACCTGGTGACGCCGGGCGCGGGACTGCTCCACGGTACGCGCGTCAACTTCAACTTCAGCAAGGGCTATAAGGAGCCGACCCTGGGCCAGCAGACCGGCTCGCTGTACGCGTTTTTGCTTGCCAATGGCGGCTCCACGGTCATTAATCAATATCCGGTTCGGCCTATCGGCGCGGCGCTCACCCGCTCCTACGACGGAGGATTCGAGCAAAGCATTGCCAACGAGCGCGTGCTGCTCAAGGTCACCTACTTCCACAACGAGTTCGGCAACCAGATCGAGAGCGTCGGCCCGGGTGCGGTTCCGCAGCTGCTGCCCCAGCTCACCGCGGCGCAGCAAGCCTCGCTTGAGGCCTATCTGCAGGCCAACGGCGCCTACGGCATCGACCTGAACTCGCTCGCGTACCGCGCCCAGGGGGCGGAGTCGGAGGTTGAGTTCAGCCCGCGCGCGCACATTTTCCTGCGGGGCGGCTACACCTACCTGGACGCCCGGGTGCAGCGGTCGTTTTCCTCGGACGCGCTGAACCCGCAGCAGAATGAGAACCCGGCATTTCCCGGCGTCCTGATCGGCAACTACTCGCCGCTCGTGGGTGCGCGGCCTTTTCGCCGTCCGCCCCACACCGGCTTTATTTCCGCCACGTACACGGGTAAAAAGTTCAGCGGCGTGGCTTCGACCGCCTTTGCCGGCCGCGCCGACGATTCCACCGCCCTCGGCGGCTCGGACGCGAATTTCGGCAACTCGCTCCTGCTCCCCAACCGCGATCTCGACTACGGCTACGCGACCCTGAACGCCGGAGTGAACTACCAAGTGACCCCACGCATCGGCGTGTATACCCAGCTCGACAACCTCTTGAGCCAGCAGCACACCAGTCCCATCGGTTATCTTTCGACCCCGATGACGGCGCGCGGCGGGGTGCGAATCACGCTGGGGCATGTTCAGAAGTAGTGCGCGTTAGTGAATCAATTGGTGCTATTTTAGATGCAGGGGGAGACATTTGTATGCGGACGACGGTTACGCTCGACGACGAACTGTTAGCGACGGCAAAGGAGTACTCGGGAATTCAAGAGCGTTCGGAGCTTCTGCGGGTCGCTTTGACCGTATTAATCCAGAGGGAGGCGGCAAAAAGACTTATCGCATTGGGCGGCAGCGATCCGGACGCGAGCGCACCGCCTCGCCGGCGGCCTGGAAAGTGATCCTAGCGGACACCTCTGTATGGATTGCTCACATACGGGATCCCGATATCGACCTTTCCAGGCAGCTGTCGCGAGACCGCATCCTGATACACCCTTTCGTCATCGGTGAGCTTGCAATGGGAATCCTCGCCCGGCGCGATACCACGATTCGTGAGCTCAAGAAGCTGCAAACAATGGTGGTCGCTCACAACGAAGAAGTGTTGGACTTCGTTGCCCGACATAAGCTGTTTGGCTTGGGTATCGGTTATACCGACGCCCACCTGCTTGTCTCTGTTCGGATCACGGCTAACTGTAAGTTGTGGACACGCGACAAGCGTCTCCGGGCCGCTGCCGAAAAGCTCGACCTCGGCTGGCCTGAACCGAAACCTTCCTGAGCAGCCTTCAGTACCCCCGGTGCCGCAGGAACTCCCCAATCACGTTGTACAAAGCATCCGCCGCCAGGTTCACCCCTACCGTTTTTGCAAACACGCCGTTTGACTCAAGCGCCGGAACGCCCAGCTGTGGGTAGTACGCCTCTTTCGCCAGCAAGGCCGCGCCGAACGTTCCGCCCAGTACCGGCAGGTTCACCGTGCGCGCGCCTGAGTCGGTGTGCGTGATCCACAACCCCTCGACCGCATGCGCGAAACGCTGGCCCGTCGGGTGGTCCGAGCCGAGCGGCACATACCGCGGGTCCATGCTGAACGCCACCGGGATCGCTAAGTTCTGCAGCAGCATCTCGGACTCTGACTCGCTCAAGCCGCCCGCGAACCGCCGCGCATGGTAGCGCCCGTTGTTTTCAATGTTGTCTTTCCAGCCCAGCAATGTGTCGCCGTAGTGATCGTAGGCGCTGCCATACGAGGGGTAACCGTGCCAGGTCGCGGGGTCCCCGTTCGGTTCTACCGGCTCAGAGGGAATCGTCGGCATGCTCGCGATCAGCGCGGCACCTACGAAGTTCCGCACCGCATAGGTGCTGCGCGCCCAGTAGATAAACTTGCCGCCGATCGAAAGCGGGTAGTACGAGTCATCCGTCGAGCGGCCGTGCAGGTTGTAGTACGTCAGGTCCGGCTCCAGCGCTCCTCGAATCAACTCGTGGGCGGTGTTGGTCGCGAGATCCCCAAGCAGGCTGTAGCCGATATAGCGCAGGGCGAAATGATTCGAGTCGAGCTCTGGCGCGTGTAGTGTGTTCGCATAGAGACTCTTGCCCAGAAACGCCGCCGCCACCGTGCCGCCCAGCTTGGAGTAGTTCGGCGCCAGCATCCCGGCGTCGTTGCGCGTGACCACGATCGACTCCGCCGCGTTCAGCATGCGCTCGCCAAAGTCCGAGTTGACCGGCGCGGGGATGTAGCGGGCCTCCTGGTGCAAGGCCAAGGGCAGGACCAGGTTGCTCAACAGGTCGCGGGTTTCCGCCGTCGCCAGCCCCACGCCGAAACGGTAGCCATGAAAGCGCAAGGTTTCCTCGGTCTGCCGTCGCCACGCGTCGATCGCGTTCCCATAATTGTCCATCGCAGTCTGGTAGGCTTCGTCGGTCGAGGGATTGACGCAGCCGCGTGATCGCGGTTGGCATGGCGCGCTCTGTAGGTTGGGGATCCCCGCAACCGCCATCGCTTCCGCGAAGTTGCGAATCTGCCAGGTGCTGTGGAGGTAGTACCGGACTTTTTCCGGCGCGTTCGACTGCGCCGCTGCGGGCGTGATGCGGAAGTTGCGCGGCAGCAACAGAGGCTGCTCTCCGGCCGGGTTGGCGGCGCGCACAACGGGCAGGGTCGGCGACGGCGCATCCGGCAAACTTGGGCTTGCAGACGGTGCAAACGTTGCCACAGCAGAAGTCTGAGCCCACCCGGGCGCGCCGAAGCCAAAGCCGATCAGCAACAGAAACGACGAACAGGGCTTCCGCATCGCGCGTAAAGCGGAGTAGGTCACAAAAAGAATCCTTGGTGAGAACTGCTTCCAGACTACCCTAAATCGATTTGGCCGGCGGGCATCCACTTAAGCACGAATAGCATCTTGCATCGTCGCTTCCTAGCAGTTTTTACGCGAACCAGGTACTTATGTACCCTCCCCGCGGGAATCGATCCGCGACTCATGTAGAAAACTACCCCATTCAGGGAATAGGCAATCGCCAAAGATTGTTTCAGGCAAAAGCAAAGCCCCGCCGGAGCGGGGCCTTGAGTAAAGCGAACTAGGGCCTTAGTACATGCCGTCCATGCCGCCGCCGTGCGAGTGCCCGCCGCCGGCAGGCACTCCCTTCGGCTCGGGAATATCGGCAACCATCGCTTCGGTCGTCAGCATCAGGCCCGCGATCGACGCCGCGTTCTGGAGCGCGGTGCGGGTGACCTTGGTCGGATCGATGACACCCGCCGCAACCAAGTCCTCGAACTGGTTCGTACCGGCGTTGTAGCCGAACGAATTGTCCTTGGACTCGTGAATGCGGCCCACAACCACCGCGCCTTCCTCGCCGGCATTGCCGACGATCTGACGCAGCGGCTCCTCAATCGCGCGCCGAATGATCTGCGCGCCGATCTTTTCGTCGCCTTCAAGCGTCTTGATCAGGCTGTCGACCACGGAGGTGCAACGAACCAGGGCCACGCCGCCGCCCGGGACGATGCCCTCCTCGACCGCGGCGCGGGTCGCGTGCATCGCGTCCTCAACACGAGCCTTCTTTTCCTTCATCTCGGTTTCGGTCGCCGCGCCCACCTTGATCACCGCCACGCCGCCCACGAGCTTGGCCAGGCGTTCCTGGAGCTTCTCGCGGTCGTAATCGGAGGTGGTCTTATCGATCTGGTTACGGATTTCCTTGACGCGGCCTTCAATGGCAGCCGACTCGCCGCGGCCTTCCACGATGGTCGTGTTGTCCTTGTCGATAGTGACGCGCTTGGCCCGGCCCAGGTCCTCAATCTTGACGTTCTCAAGCTTGATGCCCAGGTCTTCGGTGATCGCGCGTCCACCGGTCAGCTTTGCGATGTCCTCGAGCATGGCCTTGCGACGGTCGCCGAAGCCAGGCGCCTTCACCGCGGCCACGTTCAGGGTCCCGCGCAGCTTGTTCACCACCAGGGTCGCGAGCGCCTCGCCGTCCACGTCTTCCGCGATGATCAAGAGCGGCTTCGAGTTACGGGCCACCTGTTCGAGCAAGGGAAGCAGGTCCTTCATCGACGAGATCTTCTTCTCGTGAATCAGGATGTAGGGGTCTTCCACAACCGCTTCCATGCGGTCCGGATCGGTCACGAAGTAGGGCGAAAGATAGCCGCGGTCGAACTGCATGCCCTCGACCACTTCCAGCTGGGTTTCGAGCGTCTTCGACTCTTCAACCGTGATCACGCCGTCCTTGCCGACCTTCTTCATGGCCTCGGCGATGATGTTGCCGATGGTGGAATCGCTATTGGCCGAAATGGTACCCACCTGGGCGATCATCTCGCCGGTCACCGGCTTTGAGAACTGCGACAAAGCGCCGCCTTCAACCGCGCCGTGCTCGTCGCGCTTGCCCACGATCGCCTCAACAGCCTTATCGATGCCGCGCTTGAGCGCCATCGGGTTCGCGCCGGCGGCCACGGTCTTCACGCCTTCGCGGTAGATGGCCTGGGCCAGAACGGTCGCGGTCGTGGTGCCGTCACCGGCCACGTCCGAGGTCTTCGAAGCCACTTCGCGCACCATCTGCGCGCCCATGTTCTCGAGCGAATCCTTGAGCTCGATCTCCTTGGCCACGGTCACGCCGTCTTTGGTGATCGTCGGCGAGCCGAACTTCTTTTCAATGACCACGTTGCGGCCCTTGGGCCCCAGCGTGACCTTGACGGCGTCGGCGAGGTGGTTCACACCGCGCAGGATCGCCTGGCGGGACTCTTCTCCGTGCAGAATCTGCTTTGCCATGATGCTTTCTTTCTCCTGATACCTGTTGGTGATTCGGAAATGTTCTGTATGGAAACAGAAACGCGCCGACGATAGCGGCGCGGCGTACTACTTCTTGAGTATCCCGAGGACTTCTTCCTCACGCATGATGAGGAACTCCTCGCCGTCGATCTTGATCTCCGTGCCCGAATACTTGCCGAACAGCACACGGTCGCCAGCCTTCACGTCGAGCGGAAATACCTTGCCTTCATCGTTCGATTTGCCCTTGCCGACCGAGATCACTTCGCCTTCCTGGGGCTTTTCCTTGGCTGTGTCGGGGATGATGATGCCCCCTCGGATGCTCTCGCCTTCTTCCACGCGGCGCAGCAGGATGCGGTCGTGAAGCGGCGTAAATGTAGACGTTGCAGTGCTGGTTGCCATAGCTTGCTTTCTCCTTGATACGGGTAGATACGGGTACAAATCGGATATGTTTGTATCGGGTTGGCAGAAGCAGAAGGGAACCGCTAGCAAACCAAGCCCACGATTGCCAGAATACCGAATACGGCTCACTAAGTCAAGGCATATGGGGCAGCCATGAGTCAAACAGGCTCAGATTATGAGAGTGTTATAGGACGGGTACGGCGCTTTCGGGGCTGCGTCCGCGGGGTTCCGTCGCGAGCGGCAGCAGGATGCGGAACGCCGTTCCCTGGCCCTCCCGGGTTCGCACCTGGATACTACCGCCGTGCTTCTCCACAATTTCGTTCGAAACCCAAAGCCCCAGGCCGGTGCCGGTGATACCTTTCGTAGAGAAAAACGGCTCGAAGATGCGCCGCAGGGTCTCCGCGCCTATGCCGGTGCCCCGATCCGCTACCAGGAGCGAGACGCCCGGCTCGCCGGACGCCCAAAGGCGGGTCGAGCGGGTGCGGAGCAGAAGCTGCCGTCGGCCGTCGATGACGGTCATCGCGTCGATGGCGTTGCCGATCAGATTCGCGACCACCTGCCGGATTTCGCCGTCGAAGGCGAGTAGGTGAGGCGTCGGCTTGAGGTCCGCGGCGATTTCAATGCCGTGGTCCCGAATGCGCGCTTCGTACAGCGCCAGCACCGATTCGATCAGGTCCGGAAGATCAGTTGCGATGGGCCGGGTGCTTTGCCGGTAAAAGCGCAGGGTCTGGGTAGTGATATGGGTGACGCGGTTCAGCTCCCGCTGCGCCATTCCCAGATATGAGCGGGCGTCCTCCCCAAGCACACTCTGCTCCAGCAGATATAGGCAGTTGGTAATCGCCTCGAGCGGGTTGTTGATCTCATGCGCAATCGAGGCGGCGAGTCGACCCGCGGCGGCCAGCTTTTCCGTTCGGCGCAGCACCTCTTCGCCGCGCTTCTGCTCGCTCAGATCGACGAAAAATACCGCCATCTGCATGTCCTCGAAGCGCGCCTCCGAGTTGAGCATCGCCGCGCCGATCAGCACCGGAATCCGGCTGCCGTCGGCATGGCAGCACAGCGACTCCCAGGTTTCCTCGTGGGCCCCGTCGATCCGGGTTCGGATGCCTCGGGCGACGTGGTGGTGCTTGTCCGCGTCTTCGGCGCAATCGCCGAACTCGTCGGGCGAGAAAATTTGCGCGATCCCCAGCACATCTCCCAGCGCCTGCGAGTAACCGAGCAGCCGGTTGGCGCCCCGATTTGTAAATGTAACCCGACCCTGGTTGTCGAGGATCAGCAGCGCGAGCGGGGAAGCCTCGACCAGGCGGTGAAAGCGCTCCTCGCTGGACCGCAGCGCCTTTTCAGCAGCGCGCTTCAGGCGGCGGCTGGCCGCCTCGGCCAGTTCTCGCTCGATCGCCGGGCCCAAACGGGCCAGGTTTTCCTTAGAAATGTAGTCGTGCGCCCCGGCGCGCATGGCTGCCACCGCGGTGGCCTCGCTCACCGCGCCCGACATCATGATGAAGGGGATGTCGTGGCCGCTGCGCTGCAACACTTTCAGCGCTTCGGGGGCTGAAAACTGAGGCAGATTGTAGTCGGCCAGGATGCAGTCCCACGGCTCGTCGAGCGCGGCCAGCATCCTTTCCGACGTTTCCACGCGATGGATCTCCGGGTCAAAGCCCGATCGGCTCAGGTGTCGCCGGAGCAGCAGCGCGTCGTCCGCGTTGTCCTCGACCAGCAGGATGCGCACCGGGCGCGCCGCCGGCGCCGGCGGTCCGGCAACCGCGGAGCCAGGCACTATTGGAGGAAGGGCGGACATTCGTTGAGCACCAACCAGTACATCCCGAGCTGCTGGGTCGCGGAGGCGAAGTCGGAAAAGTTGACGGGTTTGCGGATATAGCTGTTCACTCCCAGCTTGTAGGAGCGCACAATATCCGATTCCTCGTCAGAGGACGTAAGCACCACGACCGGGAGCATGCGGGTGCGGGCGTCCTCGCGGATGCGCCGCAAAACTTCCAGCCCGTCGACCTTGGGCAGCTTGAGGTCGAGCAGGATGACCTGCGGCTTGGACGGAAGCGCCTGCTCGCCTTCGCCGAACAGCATGGCGATGGCCTCCTCGCCGTCGTGCGCCACGCGCACGTCGTTTGCAATGTGGGACTTCTTGAGAGCACGAATGGTGAGCAATTCGTGATCCGGATCGTCTTCAACCAGTAGAATCAACCGTGTACCTGCCATAACCATACTCAGCCTAGCGTAAACCAGAACGTGGCGCCTTGGCCGATTTCCGCTTCGGCGGAGATTGTTCCGTGGTGCCGCCGAATCACCCGCGCCACCGTTGCCAAACCGATCCCCGAGCCTTGAAAGTCTTTGTCGCCGTGCAGCCGTTGAAACGCTACGAACAGCTTACCCGCATATTGGGGGTCGAAACCAGCCCCGTTGTCACGAACGTAATATGACTTTCGTACCGGGGACCAGCCGAACCCGACCTCCGCGCGCGGCGTTTTGCCGGTGAATTTAGCGGCGTTGCCGAACATGTTTTCAAAAATGACCCGCAGTAGACGCGGGTCGCCCTGGGCGTGCAGGCCTCGTTCGATGTGGAAATCGATCTTGCGGTCCGGCAGGCTTTGTTCGATCTCGACTGCCACGGTTTGGGCTAGTTCCGACAGGTCCACAGGCTCGGAAGTAAGCTCGGCGCGGGTGATGCGCGAAAGCTGAAGCAGCGAG
The DNA here is from genome assembly GCA_964246765.1 of uncultured Acidobacteriaceae bacterium. Classification (GTDB taxonomy): domain Bacteria; phylum Acidobacteriota; class Terriglobia; order Terriglobales; family Acidobacteriaceae; genus EB88. Next base: position 15,524 of record CAXTRW010000025.1, read on the forward strand.
TCGATGAGTCCCCCCATGCGCTGCACGCCCACGCGGATGCGCGACAGGTAGTGCTGCCCGTCGCCTTCAAGGACGTGGGCGTAGTCCTCAGCCAGCGCGACCGAAAAGCCGTCCACGGAGCGAAGCGGCGCGCGCAGATCGTGCGAGACCGAATAGGAAAAGGCTTCCAGCTCGCGGTTCGTGGTTTCAAGCTCGGCGGTGCGCTGCTGGACACGGTCTTCGAGCACCTCGTTCAGCTCCTGAACCTCAAGCGCGCTCTGCTCCGCCACGCGCCGGGCTTCCCGCTCGGCCTCGTACGCGGCGGCCCGGTCCAGCGCCAGCGCGATGCGGTCGGCGGCCAGGGTCAGCAGCTGCTCGTCCCCCGGAGAAAAACGATCCGTATGCTCCCGGCCCGCCACCAGCATCGCGATCACCCGCGAGCCGATGGTCATCGGGATCACCAGGGCGGTTTGCAGGCCCACGCTCACGGCCTCGAACGGGAGACGCTTAATTTCGTCGCCGGAGAGCCGGACCGGCTCGCCCTGCCGCGCCACTTCGGCCAGCGCACTGTCCGGGCGCACCGGCCGCCGCTCGCCGGGGCTTACCGTGATGCCCTCCGCCGCGATCAGCTCGATCTCCGTTTCATGCCAGCGGAACATGGCCAGCACGTCGGTCTGGGCGGTGCCGCGCAGGCGGTTCAGCAGCTCCACGGTCAGCTCGTTTACGGTGAGCTGGGTAAAGGCCACCTCGGTCACGGCTTGGAGCTTTTGCAGGCGCGACGCGGTTTCCGCCTCCCGCAGGCGCAGCCGCCGCTCGTAGCCCAGCGACCAGAGCGAGAAAATCACAAACAGGATATCGAGGGTGCTGGCGAGCGCGACCGTGAGCTTAGCCTCGGCGCGGGCGTGGGCCGAATCGAGCAGACGCCGAGCCAGCAGCCGGCGTTCGCCGATTTCGGCCTGCTGCACCGTGTCGTTCAGCTGCGACATGATGCCCCGTCCGGCCTGGCGATTCCGCTCCTGCTCCGGCGTTTCCTTCCGGTGCGCGCGGATCAGCTGGATCCCCAGCGCCAGACGGACCATCTTTTGCCGGGCGAACTCCTCGGCGGCGTGCACGCGCGCCACCTGAGGCGGGTTGTCGGCCACCAGGCCCTTCAGCGTCACGAACTGCGCCGGAAGCGTTTGGACGGCGAATCGATAGCCGCCCAGGTAGGTCTCGTCTCCGGTCAGCTCAAAACCGCGAGAACTCGACTCCGCGTCATAGGTGGTGCGCAGCGCGCGCTCCAGGTCGGTGAGCACCTCGAGCGTGTGGGTGACCCAGCGTTCGGAGTCGGCCAGGACCTGTTCGGCGTGGAAGGCGAAGGCGGCGTTGGCGGCGATCAAGAGCGCGGCCAGGAGCAAAATAGCGGAAAGGAGTCTTTGGAGGCGTGTGATCTGCATCGGCGCCCGCTTATGGTAACCCAGGGGGCCGTTGGAGCGCTCATTCCGATGGTCACCGGGCTTATTCGAGCCGGTATTTGGTCTCGGCCAGGCGGTTGAGCGGCCGCCACAGCAGGCGGTTGATGGTGACCACGATCAGCGCCATGATGATGGTCGCCATCAGCAGCACGGAGTAGTCCCCGGCGTTGCTGGCCATGGTAATGTCCGCGCCCAGGCCCACGGTGTGCAGGTCCTGCCCGCGCAGGGTGAAGTATTCGGTCAGGATGGACGCGTTCCAGGCGCCGCCCGACGCCGTGATGAGCCCGGTGATGAGATACGGGAAGATGCCGGGCAGGATCAGGGTGCGCCATCGCTGGATGCGGGTAAAGCCGAACAGCGTGGAAACCTCTTTCAGGTCGGAGGGAATCGCCATGGCCCCGGCGATGACGTTGAAGAAGATGTACCACTGGGTGGTGAGCGTCATCAGCAGCACCGCATCGATCCCCAGGCCCGAACCGGCCCGGACCAGGGCGATAAGGATCACCGGAAACAGCGCGGTCGAGGGAAAGCTGGCGGCGATCTGCGCGAACGGCTGCACAATGCGCGCGAGCCGCGGGTTGAACCCGATGGCCACGCCCGCGGGGATGGTCCAGGCCGCGGCCAGCGCCAGCGAGGCGATCACGCGCAGGAACGTCGCGCCCGCGCCCAGCAGCAGCTCGCGATACTCAGCCCCGGGCAGCCCGCGCAAGAGCAGGGAAGCCTTCCAGATCGCCACGCCCGCGAGCACCAGCAGAAACGTCCCCAGCACCGCGGTGGCGAGCGAGGAGCGCCGGCCGCTGTCCGGGTCGGGGAGCGCCCCGGCGCGCTTTTGCTCGCTGCGCGCCACCGACCGGTACATGCGCGCGGCCAGCGGCGCGACCGTGCGCCCGCCCACCCAGGCCAGGATGTTGGAGCGGCGCAGCAGGTCGAGAATGGGCGAGCGCACCCGGTCCTCGTTCTCCACATTCTCAAACTTAAACTTGTCGGACCAGGCGATCAGGGGCCGCCACAGCAGCTGGTCGATGGCGACGATCAGCACGACCACCGTGAGCAGGCCATAGGTCATCGCGCGCGAGTTGCCCTCGTTGGCCGCGGTCTGCAGGTACGAGCCCAGGCCCGGCAGCCGGAAGTGCCGCGACCCAACCGGGAACATCTCGCATACCATCAGCAAAAACCAGCCATTCGCGACCGAGATCATGGAGTTCCACACCAGGCCGATCGCGGCAAACGGCAGCTCCAGCTGCAGCGCGCGCTGGAGCGGCGAAAAACGGTTGATCTTGCAGGCTTCGCGCAGCTCGCGCGGGATCGATTTGAGCGAGGCGTAGAAGGAAAACGCCATGTTCCACACCTCGCCCGTGAAGATCACGATGATCGCGCCCAGCTCGATCCCCAGCTGACGGGTAGGGAACAGCGAAATCAGCGCCAGCATGACGCCGGGCAGAAACGAGAGCACCGGGATGGACTGCAGGATGTCGAGCGTCGCGATCAGCAGCGCTTCCATGCGCTTGTTGTAGGCGGCCAGGTAGCCGTAGCCGATAGCGAAGACCAGCGACAAGAAGTAGGCGATAAAAATCCGGACGCAGGAGTAAAAAGCATACGCGGGCAGGTGCGCGGGCGAGAGCGAAATCGCGGCCTCCGGCGTAGCGCCGCTCGCCCAGTAGCGGGCGACCAAGAGCACTCCGTAAAAGCCCGCCACCAGCGCGGCCCCGACGCCCAGGTCGAGCACGACTGGCCAGGAGCGCTCGACCAGCAGGGCGCGCGAAAAGCCCAGCTGGGGCTGCTGCTGGGGCTCGCTCACTCCGCCTCTGTCCTTTCCAGCTCCTCTTCTTCCTCTTCCTCTTCTTCCTCGGGCAGCATGAACCGCCGCCGGCTTGAGTCGAAGTCGAACAGCTCGGCGTAGCGGCCCCAGTTGATCGCGGTTTCCAGCTGCGCCCGGGTTTCCTCGTCCGAGAAAACCTCGTCCAGCAGGTCCAGGAAGAACTCTTCGGGGACGGTGTGGTCGCCCTTGTTGTCGAGCGCGCGGGTGATCTGCCTCAGCAGCAGCACGTGCTCCGTGGCGGCTTTGCGGAAAAGCTCCTTCTGGATCAGGATTTCCGACTCGGCGAACGCCCGGCCCTCGGGGGTGATCGTGACGTCGCCCTCTTCTACCTTGAGAAAGCAAAGCAGCTGGGCAGCATCGACGATCGGCAGCAGGTCGTCGATCTCAAACGCCAGCTCGTCCGCCAGCTTATAAATGTCGGCCCGGCCGCCGGCGTCGCCCATGTCGATGACCATTTCCAGCAGCCCCGCGATGCCGCCGGGACGCGCGTGGGGCAGCATTTCGTAGCGCATCTGGCGCTGGTCGCGCACCGGCCGCCCGGCCTGCAGGCGCGGGACCTCCGGCGTCACGTCGGGCCGGGTCAGGACCTTGTAGATGTAGTCCACCAGCTGCGTAAACGGGCCGCTTTTGCGGTCGCGCGGGTGTGCGAGCGTGACCTTGAAGTCGGTGCGGACGTGACCCGGGTTGCGGCCCAGCACAATGATGCGATCGGCCAACAGCACGGCTTCCTCAATGTTGTGGGTCACGATGAAAACCGCCTGGGTGGGGATGGTTTTCTTGGCCCACAGCTCCAGCAGCTCGGAGCGCAGGTTTTCCGCCGTCAGCACGTCGAGCGCGGAAAACGGCTCGTCCATGAACAACACTTCCGGCTCGACCACCAGGGCGCGCGCGAACCCGACCCGCTGGCGCATGCCGCCCGAAAGCTCCTTGGGGTAGGCGCTTTGAAAGCCGTCCAGTCCCACTGTGTCCAGGATGGCCAGGGCGCGCTCGCGGCGCTGGTCCGCGGCCATGCCCCGGGCCTTCAGCGGCGCTTCGACGTTTTCCAGCACCGTGAGCCAGGGAAACAGCGCGAAGCTTTGGAAAACGATGGAAACATTAATGTTCTGTGAACGAATCGGCTTGCCGTGCCACAGCACCTCGCCGCCGGAGGGCTGCGAAAGCCCGGCCAGCATGCGCAGCAGCGTCGATTTGCCAGAACCCGACGGCCCCAGCAGCGCCACGATCTCGCCCCGCACGATCGCCAGGTCGGTCGGCGAGATGACCTGGATGCGGTTCGCGCTCGGCTGGGCATAGTACTTCTCGATCTGTTGAGCACGGATGATCGCGTCATTATTCATGGCGAGGGCGCTCCAGTCGCGACAAGCTTCTGCGGCTAGGGCCGGACGGGGCCCCCGGCTGCGCCTTGCGCTACGCAGCCTCGTTTAGTTGAGCGGGTCGATCAAGAGGTAAAAACGCACGCGTTCATGCAAAGCGTATCATTCCCAAGGAAAGTGTTCCTTCCGGGCACCCTGCTGCGTCCAATGCAGATAGGTGGGTAGCCCGCGAGGGGCAAAAAAAGGAGCGCATGCAAGAAAATTCAGCAAAGCCCAAGGTCCTGGTAGCGGACGATGAGCGGGTGATCGCGGACACGCTGGCGATCATCCTCAATCAAAGCGGCTTCCAGGCAACCGCCGTGTACAGCGGCGAAACAGCGGTCGAAACCGCGAAAACGCTCCAGCCGGATATGGTGATCTCCGACGTAATGATGGCCGATCTGAACGGCATCGATGCAGCGATCAAAATTCGCGGCCTCGTTCCCCAGTGCAAAATCCTGCTGTTCTCAGGGCAGGCCGCCACGGCCGACCTGCTGGACCGGGCGCGCGTCCAAGGCCACGAGTTCGAAATCCTGGCCAAGCCCGTACACCCGCAGGACCTGCTGGCCCGCTTGCGGTCGTAGGCAGCGGAGCGGTAGGGGGTTCCCACGTCTCGCTTCCGGCGTCCCCTGCGAGCGGTTCTCGCTCGCTGGGATGGCTAAGATGTGGGTTTGCCCATCTACAGCTCACGCCGCCCCTCCAGTGACCGCGCCATCGAGACCTCATCCACATACTCCAAATCGCTGCCGGCCGGCACGCCGGTCGCGATCCGCGTCACCCGCAGCGAAGGGGCCCCGTCCCGGTGCGCGGCGCGCATGGCTTCCAGCAGATACCCAGCCGTGGCCTCGCCTTCAATGGTCGGCGAGGTCGCGAGGATTACCTCGTCCACATCGCCGCGCCCGATCCGGGCCAGCAGGTTGCCGGTCCGCAGCTGTTCCGGCCCCACCCCGTGCAGCGGCGAAAGCGTCCCGTGCAGCACGTGGTACACGCCGTTGTAAGCCCGTGTGCGCTCAACCGAGTCGATCGAGGTCGGCTCCTCCACCACGCACACCTGGCGGCCGTTGCGGGTCGGGCTGTCGCAGTACACGCAAGGGTCCACGTCGGTCACGTTGTTGCAGATGGAGCACAAACGCAGCTCGCGCTTGAGCAAGCGCACCGCGTCAGCCAGCGCCGCGGCGTCGTCCGCGCTGGAGCGCAGGATGTGAAAGGCGTAGCGCTGGGCGCTTTTTTGCCCCACGCCGGGAAGTTTGCGCAGCTCTTCAATGAGGCGGGCCATGGGCTCCGCGAACCGGGGCGGCATCGAGTTTAGAGCAGGCCTTCGGGCAGGCCCAGGCCGCCCAGCATCCCCGCCATGCCGCTGCTCGCGGCCTCGTCCGCCCGGCGGCCCGCGTCGTTAAAGGCCGCGCGCAGCAGGTCTTCGAGCATCTGCAGGTCGTCCGGCGAGCTCAGCGCGCCCAAAACCGCGGGCTCCAGCGTGACGCCCAGGACTTCCTTCTTGCCGCTCATCCTCACCCGCACCGCGCCGCCGCCGGCCGAACCCTCCACCGTGACCCGCGCCAGCTGCTCGCCCGCGGCCTCGCTCATCTGCCGGGCCTGCTCCAGCATCGCTTCCATGTTGCTCATGTCCATA
>CAXTRW010000026.1:0-21605 GCA_964246765.1 uncultured Acidobacteriaceae bacterium
GTTCAGCGATGCCGTCCGCTCTACGTATGTACGAGAACTGCCCTAAACGCCCACGGGAAACGGCTTCGGCGAGGATTCATCCACTCCGGATCGGCCTCGCCGCCACCGGTCGAATCGGCCCTCCAGTAGTGACAACAAACCTGTGTACCAGTAACCGATCACGAAAAGCAGCAGAAATGGGACGGTAAAAAAGTTCTCGTTCACCACTGCGTACCAGATAGTCAGGGCGAAGTAGCCGCCGATCGCAAGCTCAAGCCAGGGGACTAGCCCCAAGCGCTTGCGATACTTCACGGCGGCCTCAGATCTTTCGCCGCGTTTTTCAACCCGGTACTTAGGCGTCCGCTTGAAGGAGCTTTGGATCCCGAGCAGGGCTTCCATCACCGCGCGAGTATTGGTCAAGGTAAGTCCGATGCCGAGCGCGATAAGAAACGGCAGATACAAAACGCAGCGGTGCCACGACCGCGGATAAAGCTCTTTTTGCGAGACTAAGTAGAAGGAGGACACGGAAAAGGTCGAGAGCAGCATGAGCGGGACGTCGATAAACAGCATCTGCACCCAGCCCTGATAGAAGCGGATGATCATCGCCGGCATGAGCAGCACGGACAGGATGATCATCAGCGGATAACTCAGATTGGCGGTCAGGTGGTAAACGGCTTCGATTTTAGTGTGCAGCGGCTGCTTGGAGCGCCACACCGCGGGCAGGATTTTCTTCGAAGTCTGGATCAGCCCCTTGGCCCAGCGCGCCTGCTGGGTCTTGAAGGCAGTCATTTCGATGGGCAGCTCGGCCGGGCACTCGACGTCCTGGAGGTATTTGAAGCGCCAGCCCTTCAACTGCGCGCGGTAGCTAAGGTCGGTGTCCTCGGTCAGGGTGTCGTGCTGCCAGCCTCCCGCGTCGGCAATGGTGGATCGGCGCCACATTCCGGCTGTTCCGTTGAAGTTGAAGAAGACGCCGGTGCGCGAGCGTCCGCCGTGCTCCAGCACAAAGTGCCCGTCAAGCTGAATGGCCGCGACCTGGGTAAGTAAGCTGTAATCGCGGTTGAGGTGAGTCCAGCGGGTCTGCACCATGCCCACCTCAGGCTCGGCAAAGTGGTGAATCACCTGCATCAGCCAGTCGCGCGGGGGTACAAAGTCGGCGTCGAAAATTGCCACGAACTCGCCCCGGGCCGTACCGAGGCCATAGTCGAGGGCACCGGCTTTGTATCCGATGCGGTTGTCGCGGTGGATGTACTCGATGGGATGGCCCGCGGCCCGGTAGCGCTCGATGGTGGCGCTGGCGACCTCCCGGGTTTCGTCGGTCGAGTCGTCCAGCAGCTGAATGTCGAGCTTGTCCCTCGGGTAGTCGAGCCCGCAGCAGGCCTTAATTAGCCGGTCGATGACATACTGCTCGTTGTAGATCGGCAGCTGCACGGTGATGCGGGGTAGCTCGGCAAACAGGCGCGTCGGGCCGTGGGTCGCGTTTTCCTTGTGTCGGTAGTAGAGCCACACCAGCTGGTAGCGATGCGCGCCATAGGCCGCCAGGATGGTCATCACCACAAAGTACGGGATCAGCAGCAGCGCGTCGAACCAGTTCCACTGGTACAAGTGCTGGAACGTGCGGTCGGCGTAATGGGAGCGCAGGTAATGGCTCAGACCGCGGGTCGTGAACAGCAGAGCGAGCAGAGTGGCTGGCAGGGGTACGGCCTCCGTGGCGGGCGACTAGAGTGATTGTAGCCAAGTGGGGATGCAACAGTGCTTGCATCGTAAAGCATCTAGGTATATGTATATATATGAGGAGGGTGCGATGGCAACCTTGAAGCTTACGTCGGTGGGAACATCCACGGGTTTGGTGATTCCCAAAGAGATGCTTACGCGTATGAACGTGGAAAAAGGCGATGTGCTGCACGCGACCGAAACCCCCGATGGTTTTCTCCTGACGCCATATGATCCGGCAGTGCAGAAGCAGCTGGAGCACGGGCGGCGCTTCATGAAGGAGTATCGCGAAGTTTTCCAGGCACTGGCCAAATAAATGGAACTCGAAATCGAATGGCTGGACCGGCGTGCGCTCCTGCTCCTTCACGGAGAAAGTCTGGCGCAGCACGGAGGATTGCAGGGGGTGCGGGACGCGGGTCTGCTTGACTCGGCGCTGGCGCGCCCCCATCACATTCTGACGTACAAGTCCGATGCCACGCTGGCGGAACTGGCAGCTGCCTACAGTTTCGGGATCGCCCGCAACCATCCTTTTGTGGATGGAAACAAGCGCGCCGCGTTCTCCGTGTTCGGTCTGTTTCTTCCGCCGAATGGCTGGCGGCTCGACGCGAAACCCGATGACGCTTTTCGAGTGATGATGGCGCTGGCCGCCGGCGAACTAACGGAGGAGCAGCTGGCCGTTTGGACGAGCGAGCACTTGCGCAAGCTCGAAGTCTAGTTCAAAAACATGGTCCGGTACAGCGTATCGCGCTGCGCCGGGCGGAAGCCTGCGTCGCGGATGACCCGCCGCAGCTCTTCCTCGGTGGTGCAGTTTGAGGTTCCGGCGGCGCGGACGACGTTTTCTTCGAGCATCACCGAGCCCACGTCGTTGCCGCCGAAGCGCAGGCCCATTTGCAGGACTTTCAGGCCCTGGGTAACCCAGCTGGACTGCACGTTTTCGATGTTCGAGAGATAGAGCCGTGAAATCGCCAGAACTTTTAGATAGTCGACCGCCGTGGCTTCTTCCCACCCCCGGCCGCCCAGCGCGGTGTTGTTGGGCTGGAAGCTCCATGGGATAAACGCGGTAAATCCGCCGGTTTCTTCCTGCAGGCGGCGCACGGCGTCGAAGTGGTTCACGCGCTGCTCAAAGCTCTCGCCCACGCCGAACATCATGGTCGCCGTGGTGCGCATTCCCAGCTCGTGCGCGGTGCGGTGCACGGCAAGCCAATCCTCGGTTCCGCACTTGAGCCGCGCGATCCGATGGCGGACCTCATCGTCCAGGATTTCGGCGCCACCGCCGGGAATGGAGTCCAGCCCGGCGTCGCGCAGGCGCATGATCGTATCGCGCAGCGAAAGCTCGGAGTACTCGGCGATGGCCAAGATTTCAGACGCGGAAAAGCAGTGCAGCCAGATTTGCGGGAAGCGCTGCTTGATGCCCGACAGGAGCCGCTCGAACCAATCGATTTTGAGGTCGGGGTGGATGCCGCCTTGCATGAGTACGCCGGTGCCGCCCATTTCGAGGGTTTCCGCGATTTTCGCGTGGATTGTCTCAAAATCGAGGATGTAGCCCTCGCTTGCCAGCTTGCCCTTGAGCGGGCGGTAAAAGGCGCAAAACGTGCAATATTCCGTGCAGAAGTTGGTGTAATTGATGTTGCGGTCGATGATATAGCTCACCACACCCTCGGGGTGCAGCTTCCGGCGCTGGGCGTCGGCGTCCATCCCCAGGCCGATCAGGTCGTCGGAGTGGAAGTACTGGAGGGCTTGTTCGCGTGTGATGGCCATACCGTAAGTTTAGCGCCTGGGGACCCCATTGCTTGCAAACTGAGCCGGCTCGGGCGTGAGCGAGAGGAGGTGCGCGTACACGACAAAGCGCAGGGGCGCCGCGCCGATGTAATGGAACGGGTAGCAGGTGACCAGCACCAGCTCCGGGGTGTTCTGGGTATCGAGCACATCCACGGCTTCGGGTTGAACGATGGCTGTCCGGTCCACGATGTAGCGGTAGGTCGAGGCGCCGCGCGAGACGTCGATGGCCATGGAAGGCGCAACGCGCGCGAGCGGCCGCAAAAACGTGTCGCGATGCCCCGCGAGCCCGACCGTACCGAGGCCACCGGGCATTGCGGTGCCGGGGATGTGCCCGACGCCGCGCAGAAGGCTGGTCCGGGTGTCATCCTCCACCACGGGCACGGCGAGGGCGAGCGCCGCGATGCGAAGTTCACCCAGCACCTGCCCGGACGCCGGCGCTGGTTGGGATGGAATCGCCGACAGGTGGGCCCGCGCCGCATGGGCCTCCTGCCAGGCGAAGCAGCCGTAGAACAAGCACGAGGCCGACACCGCCCAGCAAAGCGCTTCGAAAGCCCGTACGCGCCGCATGCGTCAGCGACCCTCGCCCGGACGCAGGGTGCGGGCGCCGAGCGCCAACAGCATGGAAAATACGCCCAGCAGTCCGGCCAGCGGCAGAGCGCTCGCGGTGTGGGGCAGCTTGCCGGTGGGCTTGCGCGCGGAGGCCAGCTGCGTAAGCCGCGTGGCCGAGATGCCGGCCGGACTGTTGGGGCCGACCGCGGTGGGGGTCAGAAGCCAAAGCGTGATGATGTGCATCTCGTCCGGTGACAGCTTAGCCGCGGACACCATGTTGTCCGACTCGGGGTCGATCGCAGGAACCTGCGCGTTGTTCGCCTTGGCTACGGCAACCGCGTCGTTCTTGGGATAGGCAAACTCGATCGGCGGCAGGGAAGCGAACTTCCAGCCCCGAATATACTGGGCGCCCTGCGCGGGTGTTTTCCACGCGATCTCACCTTTGGCGCTCGCGTCCAGACCCTTGCCGGGTAGCCCGACGAACAGAGTGTGGCTGCTGCCGCTTGCACTGTCTACTCGAAGGATATAGCGGTCGGATAGATGGTCGAGAACGCGAATGGTATAGCTGCCGGGAGGCAAGGTCTTCCCGGGGACGGCGGTCATCTGGGACACCTTGAAGTTAGCCGACGGGCGGTCGGCCCCGGCGGCGAATATGCTTCCACCGGTGAGTAGCAGGGAAAGGGAGCAGGCGGCTATGCGTACAAACATAGGGAGTTTTCCTCTGGATCGGGTGGGCCGGACGTCGGTTACCACGCGCGATGAACTGGACATAAGTTGTCGCAACAAAGCCGGAGGATGCTCGGAAGCGTTGTGTTCCCTGATGTTTGTACCGTTCGCGTACAGTTTATGCCGCTTTCGTACTAGGGCCGTAGGTCACTGTGGTTTATGCGCGGCGTCCGGCAGGGTGACCAGTAGCCTAGAATGTAACCGGACGGGGAGGGTACGCCGGGAAGGCAATACCATCGGAGCCGGGAGTATTTGCAAACGAATGACGAGTTTCTCACTTCTTCGAGCTCTGGGCCGCTGCGACGTTATCGCTTTTAGTCTTTGCATCTTGTTCGGCTTGGGCGCCGCTTGGGCCGCGCCCAAGCCGTCCGAGGCTCGCGACACCCTGACTTTTGAAAACGGCGACACGCTCCAGGGCAAGCTGGAACGCGAAGTCACGGGGACAGTGTTCTTCAACTCGGACGAACTGGGCGAGGTCAGCGTTCCGTGGAGCAAGATCCGTTCTCTGCGGACGCACAGCGGGTTCGTGGTGCTGGAAAACCAGCCGGGGGTGCGGCATCGCGCCGTGGACGCCGAGCGGGGAACCCTGGCAGTCGAGCGCGGCGAGGTTCGCGTGAGCCGGGCCGAAAGACCGGTGCCGGTCAAAAACGCACAATTCGTCCTAGACGAGCAAACGTTCGACCGTCAAGTGCGCGAGGAGCCGAACTTTTTTGCGGGCTGGAACGGCAGCGCCACGGCCGGCATCACCCTCGTGCAGGGGACCCAAAATCAGCGTTCGTACACCAGCGCGGTGGCGCTGGTGCGCACGGTGCCTACGGTAAGCTGGCTGCTCACGCGCAACCGTACGCAGGCGGATTTTTCCTCGTCCTACGGCAAGATCACGCAGCCGGCGTACGCTGCCGGGGGCGCGATCGTTCCCGCGTTCAGCACCAAGACCTCGATCTTCCATGCCGACGCCGAACGCGACCAGTATTTTTCAAACCGCGGCTACGTGCTGGCCCAGACCGCGTTTGATCACAACTACTCGCAGGGGCTGGACCTGCAGCAGGTGTACGGCGCCGGGGTGGGCGTGACCGCGCTGAAGCGGCCGGCGCAGCTCTTGGATCTGAAAGCGACACTGCAATACGAAAAGCAGCAGTTCATCGCGGGCGCGTCCGGAAACAGCCAGAACCTGATCGGGTCGACCCTGTCTGGAACGTACCAGCTGAAGCTCAAGCGCGGCGTCCTGTTCGACCAGCAGCTGGCGTATCTGCCGGCGTTCAACAACCCGCGCGCGTACTCGGCTAATGAGACCGATACGATCACTTTTCCCGTGTACAAGAAGCTGGCGTTCACGGTCGGCACCATCGACAGCTACCTCAATGACCCGGTACCGTCCGAGCCGCCCACCACGCGCAACTCATTCCAGTTCACCACGGGCATTACCTACGCGATTAAGTCGCGCTACTGATTGGGCAACGGCTGCACAGGGATCACGGTGGGGCCGCCGGGCACGGGTGTTTGCTCGGCCCGCACCTCGGCCGCGAGCGGCCGCTTGAGCACCGCCATTACGTCCTCGGGCAGAGGTTTGTCGGCGTTGGCCAGCAGCACGGCCACCTGCCACATTTGGGCCTCGTTCAGGACACTGCGGTAGGCGGGCATGCCCGACAAACGGATGCCGTTCTTCACCTTCCAGTAGGTTTCCCCCGGCGGGTCATCGCTGACGCCGACCACGCCGTTGCGATGCGGGGCCCACAGCTGAGGCGCGCTGGGAAACATATGCGCGGCGATCTCGGACGGACGCCCGTACTGGCCGTGGCACATGGCGCACTGCTCGCGATACACCTCGGCGCCCAGCAACAGGTTGGCCGGGCTCGGGTCCATGGCCGCGCGCTTGGGCATTTCGCCCCGGATCCGTGCGTGCAGTGGAATGTTCACGATCTGGTGCTCGAACGGCAGTTGCGGATCGGTGACGGCGACCGGCGGATGCCCTTGATACAGCCAGATCCACCCGGCCAACGGGAGTGCTACGAGGCCCAAGATCAGGCCGAGGATGAATCCGCGCATTGCCGTCTCCACTCGCGGGGCGAGTCGACCGCCCCCTCCAGCGTGTGTACCCTACACGGCGGCTCAGGCGCAAGCGCGAAGTACGCCGCGGGCCGGGAATGGTTTAATAGGAGACGGTCCGCTCGCACATTGAGCTTTTGCCGTTTTGGGAGGCACACCAGCTTGTTTCAGCACCGCCGCTTCGTTTTCGCTTCCGTGTTTTTGCTCGGGAGCGCCGTTTCGTTCTCGTTTGCCGCCGATGCCCAAACCGCCGCAGGCCTTCCGGACGCTCAGCAGCCCACGCCGCCCTCGCAGCAGCAACGGGCGCAGATCCTCAAAGACGCGCAGGCCCGGGTGCAAGCGCGCCGCCGCCTGCGGGAGCAGGCGATCGAAAAGGACACGTATTCGCACAAATTTGAGGTATATGGGGGGGGCGCCTATCTGCGCTTCCACCCCGGAACCAGCCTGCAGCACAACACCGAGGGCGCCTGGAACGCCGGCATTACGGAGTGGGTGCGGCCCAGGTTGGGCGTTACGGCGGATTTTCGCGGGTACTACGGCACCGTAATCACCGACAACTTCCAGTTCCAGGTCTATAAGCCCTCCATCAGCCAGTACACCTTTCTGTTCGGCCCGCAGTACCGGTATTTCCAAAACCAGCACTGGGCCCTGCACGCGCAGGTGTTGGCCGGGCTGGCGCATGGCAACTTTTCCACTGGCCTCGGCTCGCTCAAGGGCGCGCCGGTGGGGCTGTATCCCGACGGCAACGTATTTGCCCTCAGCGTGGGCGCGCCGGTGGACTACAACCTGAGCTCGGCGCTGGCGCTGCGACTGACGCCGAACTACCTGCTGACCGATTTCGGGTCGGAGTTCCAGCACAACCTCGGGTTCACGGCCGGAGTGGTGTTTCGGTGGGGGCATCAGTAGCGACGGTGTACTCTGATATACAGCAAGCTACATATCAGGAGGTAGAACGATGAAGCAGCTTGAAACGGCAAAGGTTTTCATGAGCGGCCGAAGCCAGGCAGTGCGCATTCCGTTAGCGTATCGCTTCGCCACGGACGAGGTATATATCCGCCGGGATGAGCGGACGGGCGATGTTGTGCTTTCCTCAAAGCCTGAGCCAAAGCCTAAACCGAGCTGGGACGAGATATTCAAAGCACTCGACGAAGCCGACTTCCCGGATGATTTTCTCGCCGATCGCAATCAGCGAGAGTCGCAAGTGCGGCCGGACCTGTTGAAGTAGACGCGTGTATCTGCTCGACACCAACATCGTCAGCTACATCGCGGTAGGCCGCTCGCCAATTGCCCGAGAACGACTGCAACAGGCCGGCTTGCGTGAGGCGGTCTGTATTTCATCAGTTACCGAGGCTGAAGTCCGGTTCGGAATCGCGCTTCGTCCGGAGGCGCGAAACCGAACGCGAGCGATCGAGAAACTTTTCACGGAAGTGTGGATTTTGCCCTGGGGCAGCGAGGAGGCAAGCGCTTACGGCGACCTGCGGGCGCGGCTCGAATCGACCGGAGCCCCTCTCGGCGGATTGGACACACTCATCGCCGCTCATGCGATTGCGCTTGGGGCGATTCTGGTGAGCAACGACAGAGCGTTTACGCGGGTACCGGGCCTCTTAGTGGAAAATTGGGCAACGGACGTGTAGCCTCTCCGTCCTTCCTACCAGATTCGCGAGACTCCATAGGCCACGGCCGCAAGCCCAATCGCCACCAGCACCCCCCGTTTGCACCAACCGGCCATCCTGCGCCGGATCGGCCTGCTTCCAGGCGGGGCGGTGGCGGCGGGCGGCAGGGTGCTGACGACGTCCCGCAGCAGTAACCCCGTGAGCGCCAGATACAAACCGGCCAGCACACAAACCCAGTGCGAGATGTCGGACGACATGGGCATGGCTCACTGCCTTGGCTTCAGCTGTCGCGCTTGCGGGCCGCTTCCAACGGGTACTGCGGCTCGGTCATGCGCGCCGGGTCCAGAATCTCGGCAATCTCCTCTTCGCTCAGCAGCTTGCGCTTGCGGGCCAGTGCAATGATCGACTCACCCGTCGCGACCGACTCCTTCACGATCTCCGCTGCTTTGGCGTAACCAATATACGGGTTCAGAGCGGTGGCAAGCGAGACTGTTTTTTCCGCGTACTCCCGGCAGCGGTTTTCATTCGCCGTGATGCCCGCGATGCAGCGGGTATCGAACTGGCGGAGCGTGTTGGCGAGAATGGTAATGCTTTGGAGCGTGTTCAGGGCCATGGTCGGCATCATCACGTTCAGCTCCAGCTGGCCCGCCTGCACGGCCATGGCGGTGGCCGCGTCGTTGCCGACCACCTGGAAGCCGACCATCGCGACCAGCTCCGGCAGCACCGGGTTGATCTTGCCCGGCATGATGGAGGAACCGGGCTGGAGGCTGGGCAGGAAGATCTCCGCGAAGCCGGTATTGGGGCCGGAGGAGAGCAGGCGGATGTCGTTCGAGATACGGATGGCCTCGAGCGCGATGCCGCGCAGGGCGGCGCTGACGTCCCCCATGCAGGCATTGGACTGCATCGCCCAGCGCATGTCCGGGGCGGGCGTGAGCCGCTGGCCCGAGAGCCGGGCGAGGTTGGCAATGGCTTTGGCGCGGTAGTCGGGGTGGGTGTTGATGCCGGTGCCCACGGCCGAGCCGCCCAGACCCAGCTCGCGCAGCCCCTCGGCGGCTTGCGCGAGGAACTTGCGCCCCTTTTCGATGGCCAGCCCATAGGCGGCGAACTCCTGGCCTAGGCGGATCGGCACCGCGTCCTGCATGTGCGTCCGGCCCGACTTCATGATCCCGTTGAACTCCCCCGCCTTGCGGGCGAAAGTCGCGGCGAGCGCGTCGAGCACGGGGTAGAGCGTTTCGAGCGCCAGCAGGGTAGCGACGCGCATGCCGGTCGGGAAGACGTCGTTGGTGGACTGGCCGTAGTTGACATGGTCATTCGGGTGGATGTTGCCGTACTCGCCCAGCGCGCCGCCCAGGAGCTGGTTGGCGCGGTTCGCGATGACTTCGTTGGTATTCATGTGAAAGCTCACGCCCGCGCCGGCCTGAAACACATCGACCACAAACTCGGGGTTCCACTTGCCGTGGGCGACCTCGGTTGCGGCGGCTACAACGGCGTCGGCGCGCTTCGGATCAAGCAGGCCCAATTCTTTATTGGCCTCAGCGGCAGCAGCCTTGACCAGCCCGAACGCGCGGATCAGTACGGGATGCGCCCGCAGCCCGCTGATCGGGTAGTTTTCAACCGCACGCTGGGTTTGCGCTCCGTACAGCCGGTCCGCCGGCACCTCCACAAAGCCCAGCGAGTCTTTTTCCTGCCGCATTCCGGCCATCCTGCTCTCCTTCGCATCGCGGCAGGCTGCCGCTGCGTCTATGGTAAGAGATATGTCCCCCACGCAGGAAACCTTCGATGTGCTGGTAATCGGCGCCGGGCCCACGGGCCTGGCTTGCGCGCTCGAGGCTAAGCGGCTGGGCCTGAGTGTGGTACAGATCGACAAGGGCTGCCTGTGCAACTCTATCTACCATTACCCGGCGCACATGACGTTTTTTACCACGCCGGAGCTGCTGGAAATCGGCGAGGTGCCCTTTCCGAGCACCAATCAAAAGCCCACCCGGGCCGAGGCGCTTGAGTATTACCGCAAGGTCGCGGACCGCTTCGAGCTGGACATTCGCCAGTATGTAAACGTCACTTCGGTGACGGGCGCGAACGGCGACTTCCATGTCCACACCACGGATCGCTTCAATCGCAAGGCCGTGTTCCACGCGCGCAAGCTCATTGTCTCGACCGGCTACTACGACCTGCCGAATTACCTCCGCGTACCGGGCGAGGACTTGTCCAAGGTGATGCACTACTACGACGACCCGCATCCCTTCTACGGGATGGATGTGCTGGTGGTCGGCGGCAAGAATTCGGCCGCGATCGCGGCGCTGGACCTGTGGCGGCACGGGGTGCGGGTCACGGTGGTCCACCGCGGGCCGGAAATGCACAAACACGTGAAGTACTGGATCCTGCCGGACTTCAATAATCGCGTGAAAAACGGTGAAATAAAGGCGTTTTTTGAATCAAAAGTGGTCGAAATCGGGTGCGATTCGGTGACAATTTCGACCCCGGAAGGGGAGCGGACGCTGCCCAACCAGTTTGTGTTCGCGCTCACCGGCTACCACCCGGACTTCGCGTTCCTCGAGTCGCTGGGCGTGCGTCTGGACGGCAAGGACCGCCAGCCCTGCTGCGACCCGCATACCCGCGAGTCGAACGTTCCGGGGATCTATCTTGCGGGCGTGATTGTCGCTGGAAACCGGACCAACGAGATTTTCATCGAGAACGGCCGCTTCCACGGCAAGGAAATCGCCGCGGACTTGGCGCGGAGGTTTAAGGAAGCGGTAGCCGAGCCGGAGTTGGCAGCGCTATAGTTTACTCGCCCGCCAGTTTCAGGAACTCTTCCTTTACATCCGCCAGCAGCGGCAGCTTGAGCCGTTGCAGTTCGGCATTGACCTTCTTCGCCTTCTCGGAGTGGAGGTCGTCCTTGTACATCCGGACGAACTCCTCCGTGGAGGGGTAGTTGTGAAAGCGCTCCTGCTCGGACCGGGTGCGCTTTTGCACGTCGGCCAGCTTATCCCGCTCGCGGCCGGTGTAGTTGCTTGGGTCGGCTTTGAGGATCGGTTCGAACACATGCCGGTCGAGGAATCGGGTGAGTTCCGCTTTGTTTGCCATCAGCTCTCCTTTTTGCGAGTCGCGAGGTAGAGGAAGCCCGCGCCCGCGATGCCTGCGGCAGCCAGAGCGGTCCACACGGGGTAGCCGGCTTCGGGCTGCGTATGGCCGGATTCCGCATACGGGCCCTGGCCGTCGGGGTTGGCGGCGAGCGCTTTCGCCATCACTTCAGCAATGTGCATGCCCCGGCGCTGGGTGCCGTGCGCGATCTGCTGGCGGCAGCTGAAGCCGTCCGCCACCACCATGGTCTCGTTCTCCTGGTCCCGCACGAGCGGCAGCAGCTTGCGCTCGCCCACTTGCATGGAAATGTCGTAGTGCTCAGCCTCGTAGCCGAACGAGCCCGCGAGGCCGCAGCAGCCGGCGTCGGGCAGCTCGGGCTCCACGCCCATGGCCTTGAACATGCGCTCCTCTGAGGTCATGCCGAAAATCGCCTTCTGGTGGCAGTGCCCGTGGACCAGCGCTTTGCCGCCCACCTGCGGCGGCTTGTAGCCCGCGTTTTCAAGGAACTCGGCGAACAGCACGACCTGCATTTGCAGCTTTTGCGCGGCTTGGTCTTTGGGGAACAGGTTGGTGAGCTCGTCGCGGAACACCGCGGCGCAGCTCGGCTCCAGGCACACGATGGGGGTGCCGGCGGCGATGTCGTCGCGAAGCGCGTGCAGGATGGCGCGTAGATACTGCTTGGCCCGGTCGAGCATGCCGAAGTCGTACAGTGGGCGCCCGCAGCACAGGTGCTGTTGCGGGACGCGAACACTGAAGCCCGCGTCCTCCAGCACCGCGACAGCGGCTTGTGCGGTGTGCGGGAAAAAGTAATTGTTAAAGGTGTCGGCCCATAGGATCACCTCGCCGCGCGCGCCTTTCGCATTCGTGCCGCGCCCGGCGAACCACTGCTTAAAGCTTTTCGCTGGGAAGGCGGGCATGTCCCGGTGCCCGGTGACGCCGCCCGCCTTTTTCGCAAGCGCACGCAGCCCCGGCGTCTGCGTCACAAAGTTCGCCAGCCCCGGCACACGCGAGCCCAGCGCCGCCCATTTGTCGATCAGGCCCATGGAATACGCAGCCGCCGGGCGCAGACGGCCTTCGTAATAGTGGGCCAGGAACTCCGCCTTGTAGCTCGCGAGATCGACGCTCACCGGGCAGTCGCCCTTGCAGCCCTTGCAGGCTAGGCACAGGTCCAAGGCGTCACGGATGTGCTCGTCGCGCCAGCCGTCGTGCAGCACGTCGCCGCGCAGCATCTCCCACAGCATGCGCGCCCGGCCGCGGGTGGAGTGCTTTTCCTCGCGCGTGACCTGGAAGCTGGGGCACATGGTCCCCGCGTCCACGCCCCGGCACTTGCCCACGCCGAAGCAGCGCTCGGTGGCCTCCGCCAGGCTGCCGTGGTCGTCCGGAAACTGAAAAATTGTGAGCGGGTTTTTCGGTTTGTAGTCGGGTCCGGTGCGCAGATTTGAGTCCAGCGGGTACGGGTCCACCACCTTGCCCGGGTTCATCATGTTCGTCGGATCCCACACGCTTTTGAACTCGCGAAACGCGCCCACCAGCCGGTCGCCGAACATAATTGGCAGCAGCTCCGCCCGCGCCTGACCGTCGCCGTGCTCGCCCGAGAGCGAACCGCCGTAGCGCACGACCAGGTGGGCGGCCTCGGTCACGAACTCGCGATAGTGGCGTACGCCCGCATCGGTGCTGAGGTCAAAGTCCATGCGGGTGTGCAGGCAGCCCTGGCCGAAGTGCCCGTAGAGCACCACCGTGTAGCCGTATTTGTCGAGCAGTTTGTAGAAGTCCCGCAGATAGGCGCCCAGTTTTTCGGGCGGCACCGCGGCGTCCTCCCAGCCGGTATAGGTGTTGGGCTGCTTTCCGGGTACCCGGGTCGCGCCCAGGCCGGCTTCGCGCACCTTCATCGCGAGGTCCTGATCGCGGCGGTTTTCAAGCAGCCGCATGCCCACCTGCGCGTGGTCGCGCTTTTGCGCCCACTGCTGGGCTTTGCGGCCCTTTTCGACCGCCTCTTCGGGGCTTTCCCCGCCGAACTCGACCAGCAGCCAGGCGTCCCCGTCGGGGTACAGATCGAGCCCCTGGAAGTGCTTGCCCTTGAGCCGCTCGTTGTCGATCACCTTGCGCTGAAAGCCCTCGATCGCGATGGCCCCAAGCTCTGACAGCCGCGGCGCCGTGTCGCCTGCGTCAAAAACGCTGGGGTAGGCGAGCAGCAGAATCGAGCGGTGCGGCGGGCTGTGCATGAGCCTGGTCTTGGCCTTCAGCACGGTGACGCAGGTGCTTTCGGTCCCCACCAGCGCGCGCGCGACGTGGAAGCCGTTCTCCGGCAGCAGGTAGTCGAGGTTGTAGCCGGACACCCGGCGCGGAATCTGCGGAAAGCGCGCCCGCACCTCATCCGCGTACGCGTCGCGCAGGTTGCGCAGCTTGCCGTAGATTTCGCCCTTGCGGCCGCCGGCGCGAATGATGCGATCCAGCTCGTCCTCGGCGGTCGCCCCGACGGTCATGCGTAGGCCGTCGTAGGTGAGAATCTCGAGTTCCTCAATATTTTCGGAAGTCTTGCCGCCCATCACCGAGTGCGCGCCGCAGGAGTTGTTGCCGATCATGCCGCCGAGGGTGCAGTAGGCGTGGGTCGCCGGGTCGGGCGCGAAGGTCAGGCCATGCTCCTCGGCGGCGTTGCGCAGGTGGTCGTTGATGAGCCCCGGCTCGACCCAGGCATATTTCTCGTTATGGTTCAGATCGAGGATGGTGTTGAGGTATTTCGAAAAATCGATCACTACCGCGACGTTGCAGGTTTGCCCGGCAAGGCTGGTGCCCGCGCCCCGGCTCAGGATGGGAACGCCGTACTCGCGGCAGAGCGCTACCGTGGTGACGACGTCCTCAACCGTGCGCGGCACCACCACGCCGATCGGCAACTGGCGATAGTGCGACAGATCCGAGGCGTAGATGGCGCGCGAGCCCTCGTCGAAGCGAACCTCCGCGCCGGTTTGCTTTTGCAGTTGAGTGGTGAGCTGGTCGATGAGCGAGGGGGCGGGCGCGATCACGGTTGGTGGCATACGGGTCTCAGGGGGTGCTCTGCTTCATAGGATGACGGAAAACGCGCGGGACGTCACGGGCCTGGTTGTGGGCCATCGCGAGCGGGCGTGGCGGCATCTGCCTCCGTAGAGGCGCAAGCGCGATGAAGCTGACCACGATGGTGCACACCGTATTCGGGGAGGGCAAGCCGGAGGTCCCGCGTCCCGGCGCCGTGGATCCGGAGCAGGCGCTGATCCGCTGCCTGCTGTTCTTTCTGATTCCCGCCTGGAACGCGGCCGGCGTGCTGGACTGGTTGTGGCATAAGCAGTCCGACATCGAGCACACCTCCGGCACCGAGGAAAGCGTGATCCACCTGCTCATGTTCGCCGAAGCGGGGCTTCCCTTGTACATGGCTTTGCTGCTGGAGATCGACGCCGGGGTGCTGCTTGCGATGTTCGGCGGGCTCGCCGCCCATGCCGCTACCGCCGTGTGGGACGTTCATTACGCCGAGGGACTGCGAAAGGTGACCGAGCGCGAGCAGCACACGCACAGCTTCCTGGAGGTGCTTCCGTTTGCCGCTGTGGCGATGGCCTGCTGTCTGCACTGGGACCAGGCGCAGGCGCTGTTCGGCGTGGGGAAAAGCCGCCGGAAGTGGGCGATCCGCCTTAAGCAGGAGCGGCTGCCCAAGGGATACATAGATGCGCTGACCGGGGCCATAGCGCTGTTCATCGCTTTGCCGTACGGAAACGAGCTGTGGCGCTGTTTAAAGGCGCGCCCATCCACTGCCTAGTGGGACGGTTATGCGGCCAGGGTCGGATCACTCACCGCGGCCCGGCCGGCCGGCATAGGTTCGAGTGGCGCCACCGGCAGCTGCCGCACTTCGCGCTTGGATAGGCGACGCATCTGGTCCATGGAGTAAAACACTTTGAGCCCGCATTCCAAGCACACCATATAGCTCTGGCGCTCGATGGTAAATGGTCGGGAAAGCCGGTCATGCCGGCATCCGAAGACCGAGGAAACAGTGTTGACAACGTCGCGAAGAACTCTCATTTGGTTCTTTCTCCTGGTTGGTATCTGGTGCGATTAGATAAGCGTGGGATCGTTTTCGCCAAGCATCGGTTGTCGTTGTGAGCGGAAAAGTTACACGTAACCAGATAATGAAAACAAAAGTAACCATTCAGGCCTGCATGGAAGCCGTCACCTGCGCTGGACCAAATTGCCCAAAGGACACACCTACTCGTACCAGATGGCTCAAATCCGGACGGCCGGCTATCCCGGGCGTCGGTTGAATAAAAGTGAGTTCGCCTGGTCGATGGAGGTCATGAGTACCCGGGCAATGTTTACGTGCGGCGGCCGGGAGACCGACCAGACGATCGCCTCGGCGACGTCCTCGGGCGTGAGTGGGGTGATGCCCGAGTACACCTTGGCCGCCCGCTCTCGGTCGCCGCGGAAGCGAACCTGCGAAAAGTCGGTTTCCACCGCGCCCGCATCGATCGAGGTGACCCGCACCGGCGTCCCGAGCAGGTCCACCCGCAGGGCTTCGCTGAAGGAGCGCTCGGCGGCCTTGGTGGCGCAGTACACTGAGCCGCCGGGATACACCATCTCGCCGGCGGTCGAGCCGAGGCTGACCACGTGGCCGCGCCCGCGCCCGATCATGCCGGGAAGCACCGCGCGGGTGACGTACAAGAGGCCTTTCACGTTGGTGTCGATCATCTCGTCCCAGTCCTCGACCTTGGCGTCCTGCACTTTGTCGAGGCCCCGCGCGAGGCCTGCGTTGTTCACTAGAACGTCAATGGCGGCCCACTCCGCGGGCAAGCCGCCCAGCACACTCGCGACCTCGGCGGAGTTGCGGACGTCGAGCGCGATACTGTGGGTTGCGGACGCTCCGGCGAGCTTCGGCCGAAGCTCCTCGATCCGGTCTATCCGGCGCGCCGCCAGCAGCAGCTTCGCGCCCGCTCGCGCAAAAGCGTAGGCGCAGGCCTCGCCGATGCCCGCGCTTGCGCCGGTAATCAAAACAGTCTGGCCCTGAAGTGCGCTCATGCCTTCGCTCCCTTTGCCTGGCTGCGTACCAACGCCAGATAGCCGGCCGCCCAGTCTGCTTTGGCGTCGCCCCGATCGATAGCCGCGCCGAACTGCGTTTCGAAAATCTCCGCGAGCGGCGTCCGCACCGCATGTTCTCCGGCCGCCTCGCGGAACAGCCGGGTGTCCTTCGCGCCAAGAGAAACCGTAGCCGCCGCCTGCTCCGGCGGGTGGAGCATGACTTTGCTGTAGTTCGCATAAAACCGCGATTGAAAGAGGGCGCTGTTGACGGTTTCGACAAACAGCTCCGGATCGATCCCCGAGCTTTCCGCGAAGGTGATAGCCTCGGAAAGCGACGCGATCATCGCGGTAATCAGAAAGTTACCGCCCAGCTTGACTGCATGCGCCTGGTGCGGATGGGCGCCCACGACGGACATTCCGCAAGAAAACGTGTCCAGCACTGGGGACATCTCGGTAACAAGCGCATCTTCGCCGGCAACGGCGAGCCAAAGCTTGCCCTCGGCGGCCACGCCCGGTCGACCGAATACCGGCGCGCCCAGGTACCGCTGCTTCCGTCGGGAATGCTCCTCCTCCAGCCGTTTCGCAAGCCCGACGCTAATGGTGGACATGGAAACGTGGACCGCGCCTTCGCTCATTGCGTCGAGCGCGCCGCCCTCAAACAGCACCGATTCGAGCGCCGGGTCGTCGTTCACCATGGTAAACACGGCTTGCGCGCTTTCAACCGCCCGAGCGGGCGTTGCCGCGGCGGTCCCGCCTGCTCGGGCGAACTCCTGTGCGACGCTCGCGGTGCGATTCCATACCGTGACGTCGTAGCCCTTATCGAGCAGCAGCCGCGCGATGGCGCTGCCCATCTTGCCCAGCCCTAGAAAAGCAATCCGCATTTCTGCTTTGGATGCAGAAAGACCCGACCGTCCGAAGACGTCCGGGTCGGTGCGGTTCCGCTTACTGCGGCGGCTGCGAGCCGGTCGGGGGAGCGCCCGCGGGCACGCTGGTGCCGCCCTGGGGTTCAGCCTGCTGCTGCACGCCGATCGCGTTGCCGGAAACCACCAGGTTCACGCGCCGGTTCTGGGCCCTTCCCGCGGCGGTCGAATTGTCGGCGACGGGGTCGTTCAGGCCGAAGCCGGTCGCCGTCACGTTGGCCAGCGGCACCCCTTGGCTCACCAGGAAGTCACCCACGGTTTGCGCGCGATTTTCCGAGAGTTTCTGGTTGTAGGCCTCGCCTCCCACGTTGTCGGTGTAGCCCTCCACCTGCACCTTCAGGCTCGGGTATGCCTGCAGGATTCCCGCGACCTTGGCCAGCTTGATCTTGGTGTCGGGCTTGAGCGAGTACTTGCCCGTGTCGAACAGCACGTCGGACAGGTTGACGATGAGCCCGCGCGCGGTTTCCTGAGTTTGCAGCACGGAGTTGAGCTGGTCGCGCAGCTTTTGCCGCATTTGCGCAGTCTGGTCCACGGCCTGAGCCTGCGCTTGCTGCGCAGCGGCGGCCTGCGCTTGGGCCTGGGCGGCTTGGGCTTCGGCCTTGGCTCGTTCCGCGGCTGCTCTTTCGGCATCGAGCTGCGACTGCTGGGCTTGCAACTGCGCTTGCTGGGCCTCCAGCGCCGACTGCTGGGCGGCCTGCTGGGCCTGCTCGCGCGCCCGCTGCTGCGCCGCTTCGTCCATCTCCTTGTGCTTGCGCAGAGCGATCACGCGGGCGTCCTCGGCCGACTGTACCGCGGCCCGCGCATAGGTGATCTCCTGCTTGCGCTCGCTCTTGTGGGCGTCCATGGCCTGCGCGTTTTGGAGGTTCTGCGTGGCTGTCTGGTAGGTATCGGCGGCCAGCTTGTCCGCGCCCGCGGCCTTGGCGATCTGGATGGCATTGATCGCCTCATACAGCTCCAACGGCGAGCGGTCGTTGCGGGTAATCGGGTTGAGGACCGAATTCTGGCCTTCGGTGGTTGCGTAGGCGCCGCGCGGCAGCAGGGAAGCGTGGGCATTCACGGTGTCGATGATGCCCTGCGTCTTGTCGTGGAGGACCGTATTTTGCATGACGACGACGTCGCTGGGCATGCTCACGTCGAAGTACGGCTCTGCGGTCACGATCAGCGCAAACGCCTGGAGGTTGGTTGTCACCTTGAGGTCGACCTTGTTGCCGCCGCCCGAGGGCAACACCTCGCCGAGCGCCGTGGGCTGCCCTTGGGGAGTAATGGCCCAGAGCACGTAGGTCAGGTACTCCACGCCGTAGCCGTTGGCCGGCTTCAAACCCTCGAGATGCGCGTCGATCGAGATCTGGCCCTTGTTGCTTTGCACGGTGGCCGAGCCCTTGGCCTGCGGCGCCAGAGCGGTGCCTTCAAAGCCGATCTTGGTGGACCCGCTGCGGTGGAAGTAGTTGATGGCCGGGATGTCGCGCCCGACGACCTTGATCTGGTACACGGGGATGCCGTTGCGCACCGTGGAAGGGCCTTGGCCCTGGGGAAAACGGTCGGTGGCGGTCGGATTCATCTCCTGTGCCTGGGCTAGGGAGGCACCCAGAAGGATCAAGACAGGGGCTTGCTTCAGAAAAAAATGCATACGGTTCGTTTCCTCCGGCGCGGGCCCGTGCGGGGGGCGCGCGGCCGCCGGTGGGGGGGGGCGGTTTGAATAGGCGGCACCCCAATATGCAGCGGCGGGGGCGGAGGAGGCTTCCTTCGCGGCCCGCCCCAGTGCGAAACAACTAGGTCCGCTCGCTATTGGACGGCCGGTGCGGCGCGGACGGAAGCGGCTCCCTGGACAGGTTCGGCGGCGCTTCGCTCCCGGGAACCAACTTGTTGGCCAGCGCGAAAATGGCCAGCTCCAGGCGGGTCGAAATGCCGAGCTTCTCGAACGTATTGGAGAGGTGGCGCTTCACCGTCTCTTCGCTGAGGTTGAAGTGCTTGGCAATGTCGCGATTGGACAAGCCCTTGACGATGAGGCCGACCACTTCCAGCTCGCGCCGGGTCAGGTTCCAGCGGTCCCCATGCTCCTCCTTGGCCTGCACGCGCAGTTCCGCCAGGACTCCGGCCAGGTGCTCGATGCGGCGCCCTTGCGCCCAGTAGTAACCCTCGACCACAGATAAAAGCGCGGACGCGATCTGCTCGGTCAGCGCGCTTTTCAACACTATGCCGCGGGCGCCCGCATTGAAGGCTTCGGCCAGCTGTTCGGACTGGATCGAGCCGGTCAGGAGCACGATTCGCGTTCCAGGCGCGGCGGAACACACCTCGCGCACCGGGTCGAACCGGGTCGAGCTCGGCATCTGCACGTCGAGCAGGAGGATTTCCGGCCGCAGGTCGATGGCTTGCGTGACCGCCTGCACGCCGTTTTCCGCTTCGGCCACCACCGTGAATCGCCCGTGCGCGGCCAAAACATTTCGAACCCCGATGCGGACCACGGGGTGATCGTCCGCGATAATGACCCGCACCGGCGCGTCTCTCTTGGGCGTTCCGGGCATTTCCGGCAGCGGGATCATACTGTCACCTGCCGAAACTTGAGTTCAGCTTCGAGCGAATCGCAATGGTGCAACATGCGCCGGATCAGCCGCCGCGCCTGCTTCCCTGCCGTGGAAGCCTGCTCCAGCTGCGCGGCACAGTCCGCCAACGCCCGGGCACCCAGCATTCCGGCTGTTCCCTTGATGGTGTGGCCGGTGTTTTTCAAGGTTGTCGGTTCGGGCACAGCCGCAAGCGCCTGCAATCGGGCCCGGGTTCCATTTAGAAATTCGTGGTAAATCTGCGCGAGCACGGAACGCTCCAGTAGTTCGGAAAGCCCCAGGAACACGGCTGCATCGAGCGCGGGTGTTGTGGTGCTCGCGTTCAAAAAAGCGGAACCGAGGTCCTGATGGCCGAGTGCAGTCCGCTCTGGCGTTACCTGCATACCCGAAAGATACCCTAGTTAAGCAGGATTTTACGTTACCGAGGTAATTAAAACGCGCAATACTTCAACCAGCCACGTTTCGCATTGCTGCACCGGACCTGAGTCCGGTTCGCGACGCCAGTGTATTGATGGAAGAACGGGAGAATGTGCGGCATGGATTCAGCGGACTTCGATGAACTATGGCGGGAGGTGAAAGCTTTGCGGGCTCGGGTCACAACCCTGGAAAGCCGCTTGGGGCCAGACGGCAATCCTGCACCGACCGAGGTCCGTCCGGAGGCGTCATTCGCGCCGCCGCCGCAGCCTTCGCTCGAGTCGCGGATCGGCTCGCAGCTCTTCAACCGGGTCGGGATCGTGGCCCTGCTGGTGGGTTCGGCCTGGTTTTTAAAGTATGCGGTGGACCGGCAATGGTTAGGCGACGCCGCTCGGGTCCTGATCGGGTTGGCGGCTGGGGTGGGCTTGGCCGGGTGGTCGGAGCGCTTCAGACGGCGCGGGTATCCAGTGTTTGCGTTTTCGCTCAAGGCGTCAGGGACGGGCATTCTGTACCTCTCGCTTTGGGCATCGTTTTCGCTGTTTCACCTGATTTCCTATCCTGCGGCATTCGCGGGCATGGCGCTGGTAACGGCTGCGAACGTATGGATGTGCGCGGTGCAACGATCGGAGGCGCTGGCCGTGGTGGCCATGATCGGCGGCTTTCTGACGCCCGCTCTGCTGGGGCAGCAAACCTCGGTTTGGACCGTGGGCAGTTATCTTGCGCTGTTGAACGCGGGGTTAGTGCTGCTGCTGTGGCGGCGCAAATGGCCCAGGCTGTTGCCGGGGGCGTTGGTAGGCACGCAGCTGTACCTGCTTGGCATGGCCGTGCGCGCGCCCCAGTTGCAGGAGCGAGACGATCTCCTCGCCGCGCTCGTGTTCACGGGGCTGTTTTTTGCGGTGTTCTCGCTTGTGCCTTGGCTTATAGCGGAATGGGACAGCCGGGCGGCGCATTCAGTCGCGGTGGGGGTAGCCGTGGCCGACGCGGTGCTGGGCACGGCGGAGCTTTGGCGGCTGTTGCCGGCCGGCTCGGATATGCGGCGCGCAGCGCCGATCGCGATGGCGGCGTGGTTTGCCGGGCTGCTCGCGGCGCAGCGTGTGCGCGGGCTTCCAACGCGGTTGGCGCCGGTGCATGCCGGTCTTGTGGTCGGGTTGGCGGCGGCCGGAATCTGGTCGGCGGGTTCGGGCGGCGGGGTGGCTGCGGGC
>CAXTRW010000027.1:0-5881 GCA_964246765.1 uncultured Acidobacteriaceae bacterium
GATGAAGCGTGGTTCAATAGTTGGTTTGGTGATTATCGCTGTTGTGATTTTGGGGTTTTTCAACTATGTGGGCGCTAAAAACACAATGGTGGCGAAGCGCAATGATGTGCAGGCGCAGTTTTCGCAGATCGACACACAGCTGCAACGGCGCGCGGACCTGATCCCCAACCTGGTGAGCACGGTAAAGGGCTACGCCACGCATGAGCAGGCGGTGTTCGACAATATCGCGAACGCCCGCGACGGCCTCTTGAACGCGCGGGATCCGCAAAGCAAGATCGCGGCGAACAATCAGCTGGATGGAGCGATCGGCCGGCTGCTGGCGTTGAGCGAGAACTACCCTAACTTGAAGGCGAACCAGAACTTCCTGGCGCTGCAGGACCAATTGGAAGGCACGGAAAACCGGATCGCGGTGGAGCGCCGGCGCTACAACCTGACCCTGCGCGACTACAACACGTACATTCAGCAGTTCCCGGCGAGCATGTGGGCTGGAATTGCCGGGTTTCACACGGACAACGACTACTTCCAGGCGAACGAAGGATCGAGGACTGCGCCGAAGGTGAGCTTCTAACTCGGGCGCGGCTAAGGCAGTTCTCGTATTGGTGTGAAGGGAGAGTTTTGTGGCTTTGTGGTTTTTCCCTTGGGAAAATGCACGTCCAGCGATGCCGGCCGCGCTACGTGTGTACGAGAACTGCCCTAGCTTGCTTGATGCATGGCGACCTGTTCCGCTAACGCCAGGTCCTGCTTAATGAATTCGTACAGCACGCGCTTGTTGTCGCCCTCGGCGCGCAGCACGGCGGAGGGGTGGATGGTCGCGACCACCTGCTTCGCGTAGGGCGACTCGACCAACTTGCCGCGCTCCTTCATCAGCGCGAACTTGGCGCCCAGCAGCGACTTGGCCGCGGACGCGCCCAGGCACACGACAACCCGGGGCTGCACGGCGTCGAGCTCGGCCAGCAGCCAGGGCCGGCAGGCGGCTATTTCGCGCAGGTTGGGTGAGTCATGGATGCGGCGCTTGCCCCGCTCCACAAATTTGAAGTGCTTCACAGCGTTAGTGACGTAGACCTCGCCGCGCTGGAAGTTGAGCTCCTCGAAGATCTGGTCCAGCACCTTGCCCGCCGGGCCCACAAACGGCTCGCCCTGACGGTCTTCCACGTCGCCCGGTTGCTCGCCCACCAGCATGAGCGGGGCGTGGGCCAGGCCGGCGCCGAACACGGCCTGGGTCGCGGGCTTGTACAGGTCGCAGCCCTCGCAGCGGGGCAGGGCCTCGCGCAGAACCGGCAGGGTGTGTTCATTGGGTACAAAGGTGATGCTCTGGAGAAGGCTTTGCTGTTCCATCATGGTTCCCACGCGGCGGTCCGCGTCGTTGAGCAGTTGAGGTAGGATGGCGAGCTCGGGCAGCTCGGCCCAGTAACGCGCGGGCATCTCCGAGCGCATGGCCCGCGTATTGAGCCTTGCGGGATTGAAAATAGACCCGTAATACGCGCGCCACATGCCTTCGAGCTCGTCCGCTTCAGGCGCCTGCGAGCGCGGAACGCCGGGGCCCCAGATGACGCGCTTGGTGTGGGGATCCCAGCTGGCCGAGGCATAGGCGGTGAGGATGGTCCAGCGCATCACGGCGAAGCGCTCGACAAAAAAAGGAACGGCGAGCGCGAGGATGCGGTGGTCGGGCCGGTACCAGGCGATGTAGTGCTCGCGGCCGTCTTCCTCCACCATGCGGAAGCGTAGAAACGCGTGCATTTTGTGCAGGTCGCGGCGGACCTGGCGGTCCATCTGGCGCATGCGCGCAATGTCGGGGTCGAGTTCGTGCTTCATCAGCGAGCGGTCGCTCTGGAGCCGCCACAAGACGCGGTAGAGCAGCTGCCAGCGCTCGGGATCATTGTGGCATGCGACGATTTCCGCGAGGTCCAGGAAAGCTTTCGGAGCGGCCGGCTGCGGGCGGGCGAAACGCGGGTTGGGCTCGGGCGCGGCGGCGAAATCGAACGCCATGGCCGTGTCGGCGTCTTCGTCAACCAGCTCGATCTGCTCGGGCCCGATGCCGTCGTGGAGCAGGATACGGGCCTGCTCGCGCCAGGCGTGAAAGTCGGGCGCGATGCGGACGCGAAAAGCCGTAAGAGCGCTCACAGCTGGCCCGTGCTCGCGCCCACGCCGGCGTCGAACAGCTGCATCTGCGCGGGAATCGCGACCTGCTCGGGCAAAGCGACCGTGTCGAGATTGGCGGCGAGGTGGTCGGTCGCGGTGATGAACGCCGCGACCGTCTTTACGCGCACATTGAGCTTGCGCAGGTCGCCGAGCGAGAGCGGGTGGTAACGGCGGATGCGCAGGATGCGGTCGACGTTGCGGTAGCCGATGCCGGGCACGCGCAGCATGGCTTCGCGCGTGGCGCGGTTCACGTCGACGGGGAAAAATTCGCGATGGGCGAGCGCCCAGGTTAGCTTGGGGTCGCGGGTCAGGTCCAGGTTGGGCTGCTCCGGGGTGGTCAACTCGTCGCCGCGAAAGCCGTAGTAACGCATGAGCCAGTCGGCTTGGTACAGACGATGCTCGCGCACCATCGGCGCGGGTTTGAGCGGCAGGCGCGCGTCACCCTGCGGAAAGGGCGAGAAGCCGGAGTAGTAGATGCGGCGCAGGTCGTACTGCTTGTAGAGGTGCGAGGCGGTCGCGATGATCTCCTGGTCGGTTGAGGGCGTGGCGCCGACCACCAGCTGCGTGCTTTGGCCCGCGGGGGCGAAGCGCGGTGTGCTGCGAATGCGCTTGCGGTCTTCCTCGGCCGCGACTTTGCGCTCCGCTATCTGGCCCATGGTGCTCTCGATCACCTCGACCTTCTTGTCCGGGGCAAGCTGCACAAGATCGCGCTGCGTGGGCAGCTCCATGTTGGCGCTCAAACGGTCGGCGTAGCGGCCGGCGCGCTCGATCAGCGCCTCGCTCGCGCCGGGGATGGCCTTGAGGTGAATGTAGCCGCCGAAGCCGTGCGCCTCGCGCAGGGTGCGGGCTACCTCGATGAGCTGCTCCATAGTGTAGTCGGGCGACTGGATAATGCCCGAGCTCAGAAACAGGCCCTCGATGTAGTTGCGCTTGTAGAAGCTGAGGGTGAGGTCGACGACTTCTTGCGGCGTGAACCGGGCGCGACGGATGTCGGACGAAACCCGGTTGACGCAGAACACGCAATCGTACGTGCAGTAGTTGGTGAGCAGGATCTTTAAGAGCGAAACGCAGCGGCCGTCGGGCGTGTAGCTGTGGCAGATGCCCGTGCCGTCGGACGAGCCCACGCCCTTCGCGGTTCCGGCCCGTTTGGAGCCGGAGCTGGCGCACGAGGCGTCGTATTTGGCCGCGTCGGCGAGAATCTCGAGCTTCTGCTGAACCTGCATCATGGGTCTTCGATGCGCGCGCAAACCCGCGCGGCTTGGAAACCATTGTAGCGAAGTAAAGGCGAAAAGCGATCAGGTGCCGAGCTGCTGCTGCAATTGCTCGAGCGACACGCCCTTGGTCTCCGGATACACGAACAGCACGACAAAGAACTGCACCACCATCATGGCGCAGAAAAACAGAAAAGGCGCGCCGGTGGAGTGCTTCGCCACCACGGGAAAGGCGAACGAGATGATCGCGTTGGCCACCCAGTTGGCGCCCGATCCCAGGCTTTGGCCCTTGGACCGAACCTCCGTGGGGAAGACCTCGCTGATGTAGACCCAAATGACCGCGCCCTGAGAGATCGCGAAAAAGAAAACAAAGCCGACCAGCAGCCACAAGAGGGAAGGGAGAAAGTGCTGCGACAGGAACACGTAAGCCACGCCGCCCAGGCACACCGCCGTGCCGACCGAGCCGATCAGCAGCAGAGTTTTGCGGCCGAGCTGGTCGATGACGCTCATGGCCAGCAGCGTGGACACAAGGTTGACCGCGCCGATGATGACGGCTTGCGTGTTGCCCGAGATGGACGAAAACCCTCCGGCGCGGAAAATGTCGTTGAGGTAGTAAAGGATCGCATTGATGCCGGAAAGCTGGTTGAACACGCCGATCGAGACGGCGAGAAAGATTGGCAGCCGCAGTTTGCGGGTGAACAAGGGGGCATGGCGGTTGGCGGCCTCGGCGTGGATGGCGCGGCGCATCTCGTCGACCTCGGCCTGGGGGTCGGGCGAGCCCAACAGGCCGAGCACGGAACGGGCGTCGTCGATGCGGCCCTGCGTAAGCAGCCAGCGCGCGGATCGGGGCACACCGAACAGCAGCACCAGGAACAGGAGCGCGGGGGCGGCAGCCACGCCCAGCTCCCAGCGCCAGGTTGCCGCTCCCAGGCGGAGCGCGGCGATCACGGCGTTGGATCCATAGGCCAGCAGAATGCCAATAACGATGTTGATCTGGAACAAGCCCACCAGGCGACCGCGGATGCGCGCCGGCGCCATCTCCGCGATGTAAACCGGCCCCAGCACCGAGGAGCCCCCGATGCCGAGCCCGCCGATGAAGCGAAACGCGAGCAGCGCGGGCCAGTTCCACGCCAGCGCTGCCCCCAGCGCTGAGGCCAGATACAAGATCGCCATCACGCGCAGAGCTTTGCTCGACCCGATGCGCTGGCCCAGGCTGCCGGAGCCGAGCGCGCCCAGCACGCTGCCGACCAGCGCAATGGAAACGGTAAAGCCGAGCTCGCGCGCTGAAAGCGAAAAAACCTGCGTGAGCTGGTGCGTGGAGCCGGAGATCACGGCCGTGTCGAAACCGAAAAGCAGGCCGCCGAGGGCCCCCACCAGCGCGCTGCGCAGCAACAGTGAGTTGAGCCGCATGTGTTTTGCTTTGCTCCTTCAAACGCCGCGAGCGGCTGCAGGGAGCATACAGCACCGCCGGCAGTTCTCGGATCGTTATCTCAAGGGGAAGGCTGGTTGCAGAGCTGACTATTCCGCGGCTGTTCGAGAACCGCAGGGAACTGGCGGGTGCGGCCTTCGTCCAAGATACAGATTTTTTCCTGGAGCCCGGCCTGTGCAGCCGCCGCCAGCAGCCGCCGGGGCGGCTCGTCCATCGGCTCCCGCGACAGCCGGAACGTGCCGTAGTGCATGGGGATCAATACCCGGCTGCCTAGGTCGCGAAAGGCTTGGAGCGCGTCTTCCGGGCTGGTGTGGACGCTGCGGAAGCTCTCGGGCGAGTAGGCGCCGATGGGCAGCAGCGCAATCTCGGGGCGCAGCCGCCGGCCGATCTCGGCGAAACCGGGAAAGTACGCGCTGTCGCCGCTGTGATACACCGAGCGCGGCCCCGCGCTGATGACATAACCGCCGTAGCCGCGGCCGGTGTCGTTGAACATGCGCGCGCCCCAGTGGCGCGCTGGGGTCATCGTGATCGAGAGCCCATCCATCGCGAACTGCTCCCAGTGTTGCATCGAGCGCACCTCCGCGAAGCCGAGCCGCGCGACGAGGTCGGCAACGCCCTGCGGCACGACCACTGTCGGAGCGGGCCGGCCGTGTCGACGGTTGAGCCGAAGCACGCCGCGCAGGGACGGAAGATTGAGGTGGTCCATGTGGGCGTGGGTGATCAGAATCAGGTCGATTGGCGGCAGATCGCGCAGACGCAGCCCGGGCTTGCGCCTACGCTTGAGCACGATCAGAAACTTCGCGAACACCGGGTCGAGGAGGACGCGCTTGCCGCCGATCTCGATCAGAAACGACGAGTGACCGATCCAGGTTATGGCCACTGCGCCCGGTTCGGCCGCCGCCGGCGTGTAGTAGCTGCCCCGAGTGGGAGTGAGCAGCGACTCGCGCACCAGGTGAGAGATGAAACGCAGCTTGTTTGCCTTGAACCTGCGGCTGGGAGCGGTTTTCATGAGTTACGCAAATGGATGCCGCTCCGGCCGAAATGCTTCCGAGCTACAGCTTGGGCGCGTTGTCGCCTTTCACTGCCTGCGCCGCGGCAGGGT
>CAXTRW010000027.1:5891-14422 GCA_964246765.1 uncultured Acidobacteriaceae bacterium
GACCCGGACACCCGGGACGCGCGCGCGGATCTCGGCCTGCGCGGCCACGGCGGCTTCCGCCGCTTGGAAGCCTATCTTGGTGTGGGTGCCGTCGCAAAAAGGCTTGCGCGTGGACGCGCCGCAGCGACACAGAGAAACTGCCGGCTTGCCGGTCAGGTCCCACTCGCCGCCGTTGCCGTCGACCAGTCGGATGGGGCCTTCCACGCGGAAAGGACCGTTGGGCCGAACCGTGATCGTAACCTCTGCCGCCATGTACACACACTCCTTCAGCTTGCTTTCCCCCAAGTGTAGCAGGAGGAAATCAAGAGGCCGGCCGGCTCGCGACCGGGCGCGCGAGCCGTCGGAGGAGCCTAGCGCCGGCTGCTTTTTTTCGCGGAGGCGGACCGTTTTGCGCCGGCAGAGCTGGTGCGTTTTGCCACGGACTTCGCGGTCTTTTTTGCTGAAACAGCTTTCTTTACCGTGGTCTTCTTTGCAGTCGCTTTTTTGGCCACCGTCTTTTTAGCAGCGGGTTTATTGCCCGGAGCGGTTTTGCGAGCCGTGGTCTTCTTCGCGGGCGCTGCCTTCCTTCCAACTGTTTTTTTCGCGGGGGCCTTTTTCGCGGAGGTCTTTGCCGCAGTTTTCTTTGCGGTGCTCTTCTTCACCGTCGCAGACTTCTTTGCGGGAGTTTTGTCTGCCGCTTTCTTGGCCGCGGGTCGAAGCGCCGTCGTCTTCTTCGCCGTTGCCTGCTTGCGGGTCGAGGCCGCCTTCTTGCCCGCCGTTTTGCGCGCGCTCTTCTTTGCGCTCCCGCTTGTGTTTTCCGGGTGTACCAGTTTGTTGAAGTTGCTTTGCGCGCCTTCCGCGGTCACATCCTGATACACCAGCGACAGATTGCTCGCGTCGAATTTCTCAAAAAAGTCGTCCCAGGAAATTTCGTTCAGCGCGGAGTCGTTCGCATTGGTTGCGCCCGGAAACTCAATGCGCAAAATGCCTGTGCCGCTCGCGCTGGTGCTGGTGACTTCAGCGGGTTTGCCCCCGCGTGCCTCGGCCCACTGGCGAATTTCGTCGTGGTCCTGCGTGGTTTTCGAAAGTGCCATCGCTTGTATTCCTCCCCGTTTTGTTTTTGTGTATCACGTTGTTTGCTTTGCCTACAGCGACACGTGTGTGTGTATGACAGCATGGGATGGCATCGCGCGAAAGGGTGTTTTCGCTCGTGCACAAGAAATTGTGCATAAAGAGGAAACATCTCATCCGGGCTTGCGTTCGTCGAGCAGCCGCAGCGCTTCGCGAAAACCATGCGGCGTGCCGGTGTCCACATAGTGGGTGCCCGCCGCGACGCCGACGGCCTTGCCGCCCGCGCCCAGCCACGCATTTACCAGCGTACCCAGATACTCGTCGCCTTGCGCAGGCGTTTGCCACAACGCATGCAGCTGATGAAACACGCTGCCCGGCATGCGCACCGCGCCCCACACCAGCGTGGACGCCGGCCGCTGCTGCTTCACCTCGATGCGCTCGACCGCCCCGCTCGCGTCGGTTACCACGGCGTCGAAAAACTCCGGTCGCTCCACCGGGAAGAGCAGAAACGCGAGCGTGCCCGAGGGCAGCAGCGCGAGCCCGTCCTCAGGCAGCCATACCGTATCGGGCAGCCCGAGCAGCACTTCTTCATCGCTCCCCACCAGCGGAGCGGCGCGAAAGATCGCGTCGCACAACCCGGCGGCTGCAGGCTGCACAACATACACGATGGGCACGCCTCCAAAGCTCGCGCCGTAATACTCCAGGATGTCCGATTTGCCGGGCGAGATCACAAAGCAAAGCCGCGTGGCCCCCGCGCGAATCATGCGCTCCAGCAGGTACTCGCTGACCGCGCGCGGCCGCTCCACCGTGCCTTCGGTTCGCACCTCGGTGCGCGTGCCCACAGGCAGCAGCTCTTTTGAGAACGCCAGCGGCTGCATGCGGCTGCCGCGGCCCGCTGCCGGAACGATGCCCCACATCGCGCGCGCCCTCAGCTTCCCACGGCCAGCGGCGCCGCTGCTTGGCTCAGCAACGCTTCCAGCTGTCGCGCGCGATGGGCCGCTGTGTGCTCGGCCAGCACGCGCTCGCGGGCGCGCGCCGCCATGCGCCCCAGCTCTAGGTCCGAACGCTCGAGCGCGGCCAGGGTATCGCCGCCGGTGTGCGCCAGCAGGATTTCTTCATCCGGCGTAAAGAACGTGTCTAAACCTTCCCATGCGTCACTGACCAGCGGAGCGCCGCACGCCGCGGCCTCAAACAAGCGGCCCGACGGGCACCATCCATAGGCCGCCATGGCGGCCCGGGTGACGTTGAGCGTAAGCCGCGACGAGGAAAAAAACGCGGGGTGCTGCTCGGGCGGCACGTGGTGCACAAAGTACACGTTGGCGCCCCAGGGAAACGTCCGCGGATACATCGCGCCGCCGATCAGAAAGCGCCGCGCAGGGAGCACCCGGGCCGGGTCCAAAAAAAGCTCGTTTAGACGAGGCTGCCGGTCCGCGGCATAGGTGCCCAGGTACGAGAAGTCCGCCGCGAACGCCGGGTGCGGTTCGGCGGGTCGATGCGCGTCGGGGTCCACAAAGCCGTAGAGCGGCGCAACTGCGCGCGCCCCCAGCCGCGTTTCAAGCTCCGCGAGCGAGCGCCCGCCGGTGTAGGAGAGCACCAGGTCGAAGCCGCCCAACCCCTGCGCGGGCAGGTATTCTACGGTTTCACCGCCGTCCAGGGCGTGGAGGGTCACGGGCGTGTCCAGGTCGTAAAAGCAGGTCAAGGGCACGCCCGACGCGAACACCCGGTCCGCCACCTGCGCGCCTTCCGGGCAGTAGCTGGTCACAATCGCCGCGTCGGCCTCCCGCAGCGCGCGCTCCATGCGGGGCCAGTCGTAATCCAAGCTCGAGTACAGTTCCAATTGCACGCGTTCCGGCTGAGCCCATGCGTCGCGGTGCTCGGCGTAGTAAGGAACGTCCTTTTCGAAGAAAGTGATTCGGTGGCCGACTTCTGCGAGCGCCCGCACCAGCCCTCGCCACAGCGTCGCATGCCCATTGCCCCAGGACGAGCTCAGCGCCAGTCCGAAAATCACAAGCCTCATGTGCGCCTACGATGTCACAGGGTCCCCCCGCGTTTTCTGCTTTGTACGTTTTACGTTTCGGCGGATTCCCGCTCGGTTCTGCTATAGTTACCTCAGAAGGTTGTGGGGACGTAGCTCAGTTGGTTAGAGCGCTGCCCTGTCACGGCAGAGGTCGCGGGTTCGAGCCCCGTCGTCCCCGCCATACGATGCGGACAGATTCGTGTGGGACCCGAAGTGACACTCCACTCAAAAAAACACAGTCGCTCCGCACAAACGGCTCAGGGTACACTCCCTTCGAGGTTTCCCGATTTTGAGCCAAGTCCCTGTGTCCCGTACCGGCTTCTACGCGCGCTACCTCATCGCTATCGCCGGGCTCGGCGGCCTGCTCTACGGCATCGATGTCGGCATCATCGCAGCGGCGCTCCTGTATCTGAACAAAACCATCAACCTATCCGTCCAGCAGACCTCGCTGATCGTCGCGGCGGTACTGGGCGGCAGTATGCTCGCCTCCCCGGTTACGGGTTTTTTAGCCGACTGGGCCGGCCGCAAGCGCATCATGCTCGCGGGCGGCTTTCTGTTTGTCGCCTCGGTCGGCATCATCGTACTTTCGCAAAGC
Organism: uncultured Acidobacteriaceae bacterium; assembly: GCA_964246765.1. Taxonomy (GTDB): domain Bacteria; phylum Acidobacteriota; class Terriglobia; order Terriglobales; family Acidobacteriaceae; genus EB88. The sequence goes on from CAXTRW010000027.1 coordinate 9,554, forward strand.
TTCGCCTCGCTTTTCCTCGGGCGGCTGCTGCAGGGCTTAAGCGGCGGCGTCATCGCGGTCGCGGTGCCGTTGTTTTTGGCTGAGTCGCTGGCGCCTGAGTTCCGCGGGCGCGGCACGGGAATCTTCCAGTTCATGCTCACGGTCGGCATCGTTCTGGCCTCGGTCACCGGTTTTTTTTACACCCACGGGGCCGAGCGAGCCATCGCCGTGGCCCACGGCGACGCCGCGCGTGTTTTGGCTGCAGAGAATCACGCCTGGCGCGGCATGTTTCTGTCCGTCGTGTACCCCGGGCTGCTGTTTTTCATCGGCTGCTTTTTCCTGAGCGAAACCCCACGCTGGCTGTTCAGCAAAGGGCGTGTGGAGGCCGCGTTTGAATCCCTGCGCCGCGCCTCAGGTGAAACCGATGCCCGCGCGCAGATGCGCGAAATGGAAGCGATCTCTCGCCCGGTTTCGAGCAGCGGTGATGCGCCCCGAGGCTCTCTCCTCCAGCGCCGTTATGTGATCCCGTTTGTCTTGGCGTGCGCCATTCTCGGCCTCAACCAGACCACCGGCATCAACTCCGTGCTGGGCTTTCTGGTCATTATCCTGCGCCAGGCAGGTATGAGCGCCGGCCACGCCACTGGCGGCGACGTCGTCGTGAAAGTGCTCAACATGGTGATGACCGTGGTCGCCGTGTCGCTGGTGGACCGCAAGGGTCGCCGCTTCCTGCTCAAGCTGGGCACCGGCGGCATCGTGCTGTCGCTCGCGGCGGTTGCGATCGCTTTCTACAGGTTCGAGTCCACGCTAGTGGACTCGACCGCCGAGGTCGCGCGAGCGGTCGCCGGTAACAGCCTCGACCTGCCTGTCGCGGCGGTCAGCTCCGGCAGCGCCCGCCGGGCGCTCACCGTGGTCTACAACCAGGGAAAGGGCGACCACTCCGCCACGGCTCTCTCTTCCGACGCCGACCCGGTCCTGCACATCGCTGGGGTTGCGGGGCACGCACTCGTGGTTCGCCGCGCCGCGCTCAGCCCTGTTCCGGGTGTCGCGACCGGATGGGTCGTGGCCGCGGCCCTGGTGGTGTTTATCTCCTGCTACGCGGCCGGTCCCGGCGTGGTGGTCTGGCTTATGCTGTCCGAGCTGATGCCGACCCGCATCCGCTCCGCCGGCATGGGCATCGCGCTGCTCGTCAACCAGGGCGCCTCCACCCTGATCGCCGGCGTTTTTTTGCCGCTGGTCAGCCGCTTCGGCTACTACGCCCTGTTCTTGTTCCTGGCCGGATGCACGGTCGTGTATTTCCTGATCGCGGCCTTTGCGCTGCCGGAAACAAAAGGCAAATCGCTGGAGGAGATCGAACTGCTGTTCGAGCGGCCCCGGGAGCGCGCCCTCAGCAGCAGATAACCTGAACGCCAAGCTTTTCGATCTGCTTCCGTCGCGCCGCGGACAGCCCCGTGTCGGTGACCAATGTATGGACGCTGGTAAGCGGACACACAATCGCCGCGCTCACCAGGCCCATCTTCGATGAGTCCGCGACCACAATCACCTGCTTGGATTGACGCACCATTGCCCGCGCTACGGTCGCCTCTTCCATCTCCAGCGTGGACGCGCCGCGCTGGAGGTCGAAGCCCGTGACGCCCAAGAAGACCTTGTCCAGAAACAGGTCATTCAGGGTCGAGAGCGCCAAAGGCCCCACCAGCGCGAACGCCCACGCCCAGGCCAGCGTGCCGCCCGTGAGCGTGGTCCGGATCGCGGGCTGGTTGCAAAGTTCCATGCCGATGTTGATCGCGTTGGTGACCAGGTGTACGCCCTTGCGGTGCCGCAAAGCTCGACCCACCTGCGTACACGTGGTCCCGGCGGTGATCCCGACCGTATCGCCGGGCTCGATCAGCTCCGCCGCTCCCACGCCGATGCGTCGCTTTTCATCCACAAACCGCCCTTCGCGCGCCTGAAACGACGTGTCGTAGCGATAGGGCTCGTACAGCAGCGGCTCGATCAGCGCCGCGCCGCCGTGGGTTCGCAGAATCAGACCGCGTTTTTCCAGGCGCGTCAGGTCGCGGCGAATGCTGGGCGCGGAACTGCCCGTCGCCTCCACCAGCTCGTCCACGCTGATCGCGCCGCGGCGCAGCAGAGCCTTCATGATTCGGTCGGCACGGGCATCGATCTTGGCGGACATGGCTGGGGCGCTTCCTCGTTTGTTCCCGCGCGGCTCCCGGCGTGTGCTCGAATCGCAAACACGCGTGAAAACCTGTTCCCCCGTGGGCGAGGCTCGCGTAGAGTGAGCATATCGCGTACAAGCAATCACTCCAAGTCTGAGGCCGCCCATGTCGATCCCCGCACCGCCCGCGCCCTTCCCCCACTGGATGCCGGCCGAAATCCACGAGCAGCCGGAAACCCTGGCCCGCACCCTCGCGCACTACGTCGAGCGCGAGCGGTTTCTCCCCGAGACAGCCGGGCACATTCGCGAGTGGCTCGTCCGCCAGCCCCAGCTGCTCGTCGCCGCCAGCGGCTCCAGCCGCCACGCCGGGCTGTTTGCTGAGGTGCTGATCGAGGACCTGAGCACCCTGCCGGTGGATGTGGCATATGCGAGCGAGTACGGCTATCGCACGCCCCGCACCCGAGCCAACGCAGGCGTGGTAGTCATTTCGCAGTCCGGCGAAACCGCGGACACGCTCGCGGCCCTACGCAAAAGCGCCGCGGAAGGCCGCCCCACGCTGGCCATCACCAACGTCGCCGACTCCACCATGGCGCGCGAGGCCGACGTCTCCATGCCGACGCTCGCGGGCCGGGAGCACGCCATCCCGGCCACCAAGAGTTTCACCGCGCAAATGCTCGTGCTGGAGCTGCTGGCGCTGCTCGCCGCGGAAACCCACGGCGGTCTGCCCCCGGACGCCCTTCGCAAAGCGCTCAACGGGCTGCACACCCTGCCCGAGCTGGTGGCAAGACAGCTTGCAAACTGGCAGGCCGAGGCCGAGGCCGCAGCCGAGCTTTACCGCGGCGTGAGCAGCTTCCTGTTTCTGGGCCGCGGCCTGCACTACCCCCTGGCCCGCGAAGGCGCCCTCAAGCTCAAGGAAAGCGCCTACGTCCACGCCGAGGCCTACCCCAGCGGCGAGCTCAAACATGGCCCCAACGCACTGGTCAGCGAGGGCACCCCGCTCGTCATGCTCGCCACGGTAGACCGCGAAGACCCGCAATCCCTCCTGCGCCACGCCAAGGTGGTGCAGCTGCTCAAAGACATGCGCGCCCAAGGCGCCTCCGTGCTCGCGGTGGCCAACCGGGGCGATGACGAGGTCCGCGCGCTCGCCGCCGCGACCATCACGGTTGAGCCCGCGCCCGAGCCTTTGCTGGCGATTTGCGAGGTTGTTCCGCTGCAGATGTTCGCCTACTTCGCGGCGGTCGCGCGCGGCATCGACGTCGACCGGCCGCGCAATCTGGTCAAGGCAGTCGTCGCGGAGTAACACAGACACGACGCGAAAAAGCAAACCGCCTGCGCGGCCGGCGGCCACTTCGTGGCGGGTATTTGAAACGGATGAACTACGCTGGTCCTGTGAAGTTCTCACTCGCCCTCGCCGCTCTCCTTTTCCCCGCCGCCGCCCTCGCCCAGCCCAAGGCGCTCTTCTACATGCAGAACGACGCGTCTTCCGTGCGCTCGTTCATGGACCACAAGAGCCAAATCGACACCCTCGTTCCCACCTGGTACGACGTGAGCGCCGCAGGCCTCGTCAGCGGCGGCCCCAACGCGCCGGTGCTCGCCGCTGCCAACGCGGCTCACGTCCAGGTCATTCCCATCTTCGCGCTCATGAACAAGGCAGACGCGCACAAGCTCCTCGGCGACGCAAACGCACAGTACCAGATGATCGCGGGATTTCTGCGCGAGTGTAAGGCCCACCATTACGCCGGCGTCCAGTTCGACTTCGAGGACATCAGCTGGACCGATCGCGACGCGCTCTCGGGATTGGTCCGCAAAACAGCCGACGCGCTCCACCGTGAGCACTTTCTAGTCGAAATCGCGGTCGTTCCCAACGCGCCCGGCTACCCCGGACAGGGCCATTTCTCGCAGTGGATCTTCGAGGACTGGCGTGGCGTTTTCGACCTGAAAGCCCTGGCCCAGTCGGTTGATCTGGTCTGCCTGATGACCTACGACCAGCATACTAAGTGGACCGTCCCCGGCCCGGTCGCCGGCTGGGGCTGGACCAAGCAAAACCTCGAATATGCGCTCCAGTTCGTGCCCAAAAACAAACTTTCGCTCGGCATCGCGCTGTACGGCTACCACTGGTTCACCGGCGACCCCGGCCTGGGCCGGCCCGACCAAAGCCCCAATCCCGAAGCCGAATACATTTCCGCGGCCGACACCTACTACTACCGCGACACCTACAACGCCCACACCGAGTGGGACCCCATCGACCACACCGCCTTCCTCTGGTTCTACCGCGACCAAATGCGCGAGTGGATCTTCTACACCGACGCGCGTACTTTCCGGGACCGCTACGATCTCGCGAAGAACAATGGCCTGCAGGGCTTTTGCTCCTGGGTTCTGGGCCAGGAAGACCCCGCGATCTGGACCCTGCTACCCGCACGCCCCTAGCCCGCGTGCAGCCCCAACAGGCAAAGCCCAGCCACGGTCGCCCCGACCACCGGCCCAAGAATCGGCACCCACGCATACGCCCAGTCCGCGCCGGTCTTGCCGGGAATCGGCAGCAGCGCGTACGCGATCCGCGGCCCCAGGTCGCGCACCGGGTTGATCGCATAGCCCGTCGTCGGCCCCAGCGACAACCCAATACCCCACACCAGCGAACCCACCAGATACGGGCTCAACCCCGGCGCGGCGCCCCCGTTGAGTACCAGCTTCGAGCTGATGGCCCCGGCCACCAGCACCAGCACAAATGTCGCGACCGC
>CAXTRW010000027.1:14522-21152 GCA_964246765.1 uncultured Acidobacteriaceae bacterium
CCAGCTTCGAGCTGATGGCCCCGGCCACCAGCACCAGCACAAATGTCGCGACCGCCTCTGAAAACAGGTTGTTCCCATAGCTGCGAATCGCCGGCGTCGTGCAGAAAACCAGCCGCTTGGCTTCCGCGTCGTCCGTGCCCTTCCAATACGGCAGATAAAACAACCACACCAGCACCGCCCCGCAAAACGCGCCCAACAGCTGCGCCACCGCATACGGCAGCAGCTTGGCAAAGTCTTGGTGCTCGATCGCGAACGCCAAGGTAATGGTCGGGTTTAAATGGCCGTCGTTGCTGCCGAAAACCATCGCCGTGAAAATTCCGGCCATCACGGCAAACGCCCACCCGGTGGTAATCACCATCCAACCCGCGCCCTCCGCCTTGGTGCGCTTCAGCAGCACGCCCGCAACCACTCCGTCGCCGAGCAGCATCATGATCAGGGTCCCCATAAACTCGCCCAGCATGGGAGAACGCATTCGCTTACCTCCGAAAAAAGATCACGCCGCGGTCTGTTGAGGCTCTTCCGTTGCGATCCTGCCCAGCGCATACTGCTGGGCAAGCTCGTTGAACTCCCGCACCTGCGCGTCCACCCAGGCCCTATCGCGGCCCAGTTCGCGCGCCATCAGCTCCGCGGCGCGCGGCGCCATCGCCATGGCCGCATGCGCATTCAGGAACAACGCCCGCGTCCGCCGCGCCAGCACATCGTCCAGCGTCCGCGCCATCTCCTCCCGCACGCCCCACACGATTTCCGCCGCGATGTACGGCAGCTCCGGGTGCAGCTGCTGCGCGAGCTCGGGCTCTTGCTCGGCCAGCGCGCGAACCTTCTCCGCATCCGCCCCGTACACAAACAAGGGCTCGCGCTGCTCCGTATGCTCCACCCATCCATGAATGTGCAGCGCCGCCGTTACACACGGCTTGTCCTCCAGGTGCCCCAGCGTGATCGCGTGGTTCACCGCGTCCTCCGCCATGTGGCGATACGTCGTCCACTTGCCGCCCACGATCGTCAGCAGCCCCGACGCATCGATGTGGATCGTATGGTCGCGCGACAGCGCCGAGGTCTTGCTCGCGTCCGACCCGGCGGCCTTCACCAGCGGCCGAATCCCCACATACACGCTTAAAACATCGGCCCGCGTGGGCTTGCGGCTCAGGTACTCGCCCGCCGTTTCCAGCACAAACGCGATCTCTTTCTCAAACGGCAGCGGCTCATATGAGGGCGCGTCGATCGGCGTGTCCGTCGTCCCCACCACCGTGTGCTCGTGCCAGGGAATCGCAAACAACACCCGCCCGTCGCTGGTGTGCGGCACCATCACCGCCGTGTCCCCGCGCAAAAACGACCGGTCCAGCACCAGGTGAATTCCCTGGCTGGGCGCGACCATTCCGGTCACCGAATCATCCGCCATTTTGCGGATCTCGTCGGTAAAGATCCCAGTCGCGTTGACCACCACCCGCGCCTTCAGCTCGAAACGCTCGCCCGACTCGGAGTCCCGCGCGACCACGCCATCGACAAACCCGTCCTCACCCTTGCGAAGCTCGATTACCGGCGCATAGTTCAGCACCGTCGCCCCTTGGTCCGCCGCCGTCTCGATCAGCTGCACCAGCAAACGCGCGTCGTCAAACTGCCCATCGTGGTACACCACGCCCCCGCGCAACCCATCCTGCCGCAGCGTGGGAATGCGCGCCAGCACCTCCTCGCGCGACAAAATCCTCGACCGCCCAAACCCATACTTGCCCGCGAGCAGGTCGTACACCTTCATCCCGATCCCGTAAAACGGCGCCTCCCACCACGAGTAGTTCGGCACCACAAACTCCAGGTCGTGCACCAGGTGCGGCGCGTTCTGCTTCAGGATGCCGCGCTCCTTCAACGCCTCCATCACCAGCGAGATATTGCCCTGCTCCAGGTAGCGCACGCCGCCGTGCACCAGCTTGGTGCTGCGGCTCGAGGTCGCTTTGCCGAAGTCCTCGCGCTCCAGCAGCAGCGCCTGGAACCCCCGCCAACCCGCGACCCCCGCGACCCCGGCCCCCGTCGCTCCGCCGCCGATCACAATCACGTCCCACTCGCCCTGCTCCCGCACCCGCCCCAGCATTTCGTCCCGATTCATGCCGTTTTCTCCTCCGTGTTCCAGTGCCCCGCGCGCTTCACCGCGTCCTGCCACTTCCTTTGCCGCGCGTCCATCTCCTTGCGGTCCGCCTTGGGCTCAAATATGGTGTCCGGCTCGCGAGTCTTCGCGATCTCCTCGGTCCCGCTCCAAAAGTTCACCGCCAGCCCCGCCAGATACGCCGCACCCAGCGCCGTCGTCTCCAGCACCGCCGGCCGCCGCACCGGCAGCTGCAGCAGGTCCGCCTGAAACTGCATCAGCATGTCATTGGCCGCCGCGCCGCCGTCCACCCGCAGCTCCTTGAACGGGTTGCGCGTATCCCGGTCCATCGCGTGCAGCACGTCCGCGACCTGAAACGCAATGCTCTCCAGCGCCGCCCGCGCGATGTGCCCAATCTCGGTCGACCGCTGAATCCCGATAATCATGCCGCTTGCATACGGGTCCCAGTGCGGCGCGCCCAGCCCCGTAAACGCCGGCACAAACACCACGCCCTCCGCGCTCTCGACCGACGCCGCCACGCTCTCCACATCCGGCGAGTTCGAGAAAAAGCGCATGTTGTCCCGCAGCCACTGCACCACCGCGCCGCCGACAAAAATACTGCCTTCGAGCGCATACTCGAGCTTTTTACGCGGGCTCGCGACCAGTGTCGTGATCAGCCGCTCCTGCGACAGCGTAAAGCTTTCCCCAATGTGCTGCAGCAGAAAGCAGCCCGTCCCGTAGGTGTTCTTCGCGTCTCCGGGCGAAACGCACAGCTGCCCGAACAAGGCCGCCTGCTGGTCGCCTGCAATTCCCGCGATCTCGACGTCGCCCAGGCCCAGCGAGGTCGTCACTTGGCCCATCGGCTCGCTCGACCACACCACCTCCGGCAGCATGCTCTCAGGAATGTTCAGCATCTTAAGCAGGTCCGGATCCCACTTGTCCTGCACGATGTTGTACAAGAGCGTGCGGCTCGCATTCGTGCGGTCCGTGATGTGCCGCTTGCCGCTGGTCAGGTTCCACACCAGCCACGAGTCCACCGTCCCGAACGCGAGCTTGCCCGCCTCCGCATCCGCGCGCGCGCCCTGCACGTTGTCCAGAATCCAGGCGATCTTGGTGCCCGAAAAGTAGGGGTCTATTAAGAGCCCGGTCTTCTGCCGAATCGTATCTTCCGCGCCGTCATCCGCCAGCTTCTTGCAAAGCGGCGCGCCCCGCCGGTCCTGCCACACAATCGCGTTGTACACGGGCTTGCCGGTTTCCCGGTTCCACACCAGCGTCGTTTCTCGCTGGTTCGTGATGCCCAATGCCGCGAGGTCGCGCGGACGCACATGCGCCCGGCCCAGCACTTCCACCGCGGACGAAAGCTGCGAGGTCAGGATGTCGTACGGATCGTGCTCCACCCAGCCCGTATCCGGGTAAATCTGCTTGAACTCATGCTGCGCCGCCGCCGAGGCTTTTCCCTCGTGATCGAACAGGATCGCGCGCGAACTGGTCGTGCCTTGATCGAGAGCCAAAACATGCGGCATAACTCGAACCCCCTCCGTTTCTCCGCTTTCTGTTGCTTTGGAGCTATCCCCGTTGTGTTAATTCTAAATACACTAGCTTGGCAGTCGAGAAGTGCATGAGAAGTAAACCTGTTTGCCGGCACAACCGTCAACCCGCAGGCGACTGTAAATCTCAAACCTCAAAGGCTGGCTCAATGAAAATGGGATGCAAGCTGAGGACCAGGCTGAGAATCGCGACCGCTCTGGCGGGCTTTTGTTTTGCGCTCTTCGCGCCCGGAGCTGCCCCGGCGCAGCAGCTGCCGCCCAACCCGCGCAACGGCGAGCTCAGCGCCCAGCCCACGCCGGAAACCCCCGAAAACGGCGATGTCTGGACGCGCAAATATCTCTTCGGCGACTGGGGCGGGGAGCGCAAAAAGCTCGAAGACCGCGGTTTCACCTTCGACTTCTACTACACCGACGATGCGCTCGGGAACCCCAAGGGCGGCCGCGCCGACTTCGGCGTCTGGGGCCGCATCCGCGGTACGCTCGACGTCGATTTAGCCAAGTTCACCCCCGCCAAATACCTCACCTTCCACATCACAGGCCTGTGGCAGTACGGCGTCGACCTCAGCAAGCAGTACACCTTCACCGCCGTCGACTCCTCGAGCCTGCCCAGCGCGCACACCTTCCGCGCCGATTCCTATTTTCTGCAGTGGTACCTGCTCCACCATCACCTGGCCCTGCGCGGTGGCCAGATCGCCGCCTACGACTCCTATGGCGACTCGGAGTACGGCGCCTCGTTCATCAACCTGGCGCTCGGCTACGCCCACAGCAACCTGAACCCGGCGGCTTATCTCTCGTTCAACCCGGCCGGCACCCCGGCGTTTGAGGTCAAAGTGCTGCCCACCGACCACGTCTACGCCAAAGCCATGGTGCTCTCCGAGGAGCGCAGCCCGTACACCACCGACCCCACCGGCTTCGGCTTCCATCTTGGCGGCCCGGTGCTGGCGACCGAGATCGGCTACCTCCACGACCCGCCCAAGCCGCCCGACGCCACCTACACCCTGGGCAAGGAGCCGTTTATCACCGACAAGGAAACCGGCAACCACCCCGGCGTCTATCGCTTCGGCTCCGGCTACGATCCGCATAACTTCACCGACCTGCGCACCGGCGCGCCCAAGGCAGGGAACTATGTAATTTACGGCCAGGTGGACCAGGCTGTGTACCGGATGAGCAATATCGGAGACGACAAAAACCGCGGCCTCGACCTCACCTACTCCGAGGACTACGCGCCCGGCAATGTAACCCAGTACAGTCATCAGCTCTGGGCCGGCGCCCGCTGGATCGGCCCCGCCGGCGGCCGCTGGCGCAAAGACACCATCGCTCTCGGCTACATCCGCACCGCCGTAGGCAGCCACGCCCGCGAAGCCTCCGTAGCCAAAGGCGGCCCTCAGCTCTCCGCCGAGCACCTGGTCGAGGCGAACTACCTGCTCAACGCCACTCCATGGCTGCTCATCCAGCCCGTTCTCCAGTGGTATGTCGAACCTGCGGGCGACCCCACGCGCGAGTACGTCCTGGTCGCGGGATTCCGCACCAAAGTGGACTTCTGACGCTCAGTTCGGCAGGTCGACGTGCTTTTGGTCCACATAGCACCAGCCCCAGTGCTGCCCTGGCTCGGCCGACTGCATCACCGGGTGCTCGGTCGCCTCGAAGTGCTTGGTCGCGTGCTTGTTCGTGGAGCTGTCACAGCAGCCGACGTGCCCGCAAATACGGCACAGGCGCAGCTGTACCCATTGGTCGCCGGTCTTGAGGCACTCTTCGCAACCCTCGGTGTGCGGGGCTACATCTCTGATTTCGCTGACGTGGGCGCAAGTAGCCATGGTGGATTTTCCTTTCGGGGGCCGCGCGTGTGCAGGTCGAGCAGCGCCGGGAACAGGCCCGGCGTGTGCGCGAGCAGCTCCAGCGAAGGCCTCGTCAAAATAGGATGCGTGCCCATGGCCAGCAGGGCCCGCGACATCAGCCGCGGCACACGCATCAGCTGCCGGTGCGCCCTCGCGTACCCGAGCAGGTCGCCGGCCCGCAGCGCCGCCCCCAGCGCCAACGCCTGCGCGAACGCGAGCGAAAGCCCGTCACCGGTGACCGCGTCCACGCCGCCCGAGGCATCGCCCACCAGGGCGACCGGACCGCGGCAGACGGCGCGCAGGCTGCGATGGACGGTGACCGCGCCCATCGGCGCGCTACAGGCCACCGCATCGCGGAGCAAGCCCTGAAGGGCAGGGAAGGCCGCGAGCGCCGATCGCATGTCGGTGAATTTCACGCAGCCAAGCACCGCGATTCCCACACAGCCTTCACCGACGGGTGTGACATAGGCTTGGGCGCCCCGTCCCCAGTGCACCTCCACCGACGCCGGCGCCAGGCACTCGCGCGGGAGAAGGAAGTGCTGTCGGATAGCGAAGCGCCGGGAGGCTAGCCGTCCGGCGTCGAGGCCGGCCGCCGCACGCACGCCCGACATGCCGCCGTCCGCGCCTGCGATCCAGCGGGCGCACCCTGCCTCGCCGTCCCGGTCGCCGCCGAAAAACCGCACCCGGTTACCTTGTCCTCCGTCGAGGAGCCGAGCGCCGCCGCGAAGGACGCGAACCCCAATCTCCCGTGCCCGCTCCGACAGCAAAGCGTGCAGCGAAGTACGCCGCAAACCCACCGCGGGCGCGCGAAACCGAGCCGCGCTTCGAGAGCGCTCGTTGCGGAAGCAGATGCCTTCGAGTAGGGAACCATGCTCTTGGAGCTTGCGAAGCGGAATCCCCAGTTGCCCCAGCGCCGCGACTGCCATGGGCAATAGACCCTCGCCGCAGCACTTGTCCAGTTCGCCCGCGCGCGGCTCGGCCAGCTCCACCGAAAGCCCTGCTTGGGCGGCGGCGATCGCAGCCGCAAGCCCGGCCGGGCCGCCGCCGATCACAAGCAGGTCGGCTCGCACCGCTACTCGCTTTGCAATTCGTTCAGCAGCACCATCGCTTTGGTGTCCAGGGTGTGGGCGCCGTCGAGGTCGTTTTCCTGCACGGCTTCCCGCGCTCGGGCCAGAAA